>JBAULD010000569.1:0-23196 GCA_049578005.1 Polyangiaceae bacterium | reverse complement strand
CGTACGGGCGGTTTTGCTTCCAGTCGGCGCTCCCGGCGACGTAATTCGGGTTGGCCACCTGCTGGCGCTGCGCGGCGATCGTCAGTAGTCCACCCGCGACGGTCGCATTGCTCGCCTCATACCACTGGAGTTCTTGGTTTCGCACGAACCCCCCCTCGAAACCCCAGTTGGCCGGGTCGGGCGCTCCGTCTTTGTCGAACTCGTCCGACCAGACGAGCGACCACGTGGCGGCGACCGGGGCCCGCGTCGTGCACTGCTCGGGACCTCCGCTTCTCGGGGCGCCGGTCTCCGCATCGGAGTCGCCCACCTCTGGGCCTTCGGTCTCCACGGCCGAATCGACGACTTCGGACGCCGTGTCGGCCGACTCGGGGGAGGTGCCTGGCGCGCCTCCGGCGTCCTCCGGGGGACCACCTTCCGCGCCTCCGGTCCCGATGCTTCCGACGCTCGGTGAAGCATCTCCGCCGACGCTCGCCGTTGGTAACTCGGCGTTTCGGCTGCACGCGAAGAAGAGGAGCCACGCTCCAGCGGCGAATCGGCGCAAACGATGGGTACCCCGAGGTTGCTGGGCGGGCTCCATCGATATCCAGCGTAGCGCAGCTCCTGTCCTCCGTCGCAAGTCTCCGTCGGGGAAGCGAGTCTCTCCGCTGTGTAAGCGACCGTACCCGCCGGGAAACTCACACGGCGCGATGCACGCGCAAAAAGCTCTCTTCGGAGGGAACCCCGAGACGAAGCGGGAAGCCGTAGTGCCCCGTCCCCCGGTGAACGTACATACGATCGCGACCGCGGGCCCAAAAGCCATGATCCGGGATCTTGATGCCAAAGAGGCGCAGGAACGTCCACGACAAGCCCAGGCTCACGAGCCCGACCTGACCTCCGTGCGTATGACCGGAAAGGACCAAATCGCCCTCGCCACTCGGGAGATGCCGGAAGGCGCCGGGATCGTGCAAAAGAATGATTCGCGTCCGGCCGGGCCTGCGCGGGTGCTCCCGGCAAACGCGCTCGAGGTGGCTCGCGCGATCCCTCCAGACGAAGTCCATGCCCACCACTTGTACCGGTCCCGCACCTGTGTCGACGTCCCGCTCCTCGTCCACGAGGAGCGTGATTCCGTTTGCCGCCAGCGCCTTGGCGACGGTCACGGGAGCCTCGTGGTCGTGGTTCCCCGGACAGGCGAATACCTTGCCCGGCATCGCGCGGAGAGGTTCGAGCGCGCGCCGGAGTAGCTCGGGGTCCGACTGCGACTCCATCGTAAGGAAGTCGCCCGTGAGAAATACGAGGTCCGGACACCTCGCGACGGCGCGTTCGGCGACTCTACGCAGGCGGCCCACCGACATGAACGGGCCGATGTGCGGATCGGTGATTTGAACCACGCGGAGCGGGCGTTCTTCGCGCGCATCACCCCGCGGGTGGGGCGCGACGCTCGCGGACTCTTCGGGACCACCGATGACGATATCGATCTCTTCCTCTCGCGAAGTGAGCGACTGAAGGAGCCCGACCGCGCCGGCGGCGTAAGGAAGCCAGGGCGCCCAAGGGGAGAATCCGAACGCGCGCACCAGAGCCCAGGGCAGGGCGAGAAGCGTCCCGGCGACGAAGAACGCCGACGGCCAGCTCACGAGGAGCCGGTACGCAATCGAGCGCATGCGCGGCCGCGAGAGCCCTACGAAGTTTACGTAGACGACGAGGTGGAGCGCGACGAACGCGGGCATCACGGCGCGGAAGAGCGGGGCCATCGCGATCGCGAGAAGCGAGTAGACGCCGAGGAGCACGCCCGCGGCGATCGCGAACCTTTGCCCACGGAGGAGCCGGGCGACGAGCACGACCGCCAGCCATCCTCCGAGCGACAGCAGACAAAACGACGTTGATCCGTCCTGTGACATCGCCATGGATGGATGCTGGCACGCGGCCGAACGTGTCGCCGCTGGATTCGAACCCTCCCACGCTTGCTCGACCGATCGCTCGGCTCGGAGGGCCCCGGACTCGGCGGTACACTTCGGCGTGGCCGACAACTCCTCACTCGTCGCTCGTATCGAGCCGCTAACGGCGGGCGATGCCGTCGCCGTCGCGCAATGCATCGCCTTGGACACCGACACATTTCCCTATGCGAGCGCGACCTTCGGCCTGCGCGAGGCCGCGGCCCGCGCGTGGGTCGCGCGCGACGTTCGCAATCCCGAGGGAAGGTTCCCGGTCATCGGCTTCATCGCGGGGCACCACCGGCGCGGAACGCTCCATATCGGAGGTTTGGCGGTGGACCCGCGCGTCCGGCGCCGGGGCGTTGGCCGCGCTCTCCTACTAGAGGCCGTCGATAGCGCGAGAGGGGAGGGTATGGGCGCATTGGCGCTACACGTATCGGTCGCCAACCGCGTGGCCATCGAGCTGTACCGCCGTGAGGGCTTCTCCGTCCGGGCTCGCTTGCAACGCTTCTATCCCTCGTCCGCTTACGGCGGCGAGCGGGACGCCTACGAGATGCAGTTGCGACTCTAGTCCCCACAGCCTCTGGCCCGTCGAGGGGCGTAGTGGACGTGGACGCGGAACCGGCGGCCGCGGCTACTCCGTCGGCTTCTCGTCCCTCCGCTGAGCCAGCTCGCGCGGCGGCAGAAGTTCGGGTTCGGTGCTCACGCTCTGAGCCAGAAAGATCGCGGCGTCCAGCTTCCGAAACCCACGCTTGCGATACCAGGCGAGCGCGTGCTCGTTGTTCTCTGCCACTTCGAGCACGAGATGCGTCAATCCGCGCACCTTCGCGAGGTGCTGCAGCTGCTCGAGCACGAACGAGCCCACGCCTTGGCCTCCCCACTCCGGGTGGACGGCGAGTTCTTCGACGTAGAGGGGTCGCATGTCGCGCCGCTCGAAGTAAGCGGGGTTGACCCAAGTGTCCTTGCCGATGATCTCGTACGTGCACTCGGCGTACGCGACGATCGTTCGATCGACCGTAAAGAGAAGCTGCTCGACGCCCTCTTCTTCGTACGTTTCGATGAAACGCTGCTTCGTGCGCGGGCGCTGGTACTCGACCGTCGCCCGGTTGACGTCCCGGAACGAGAGCTTGAGGAAGTCCCAGCAGCGGGCGAGATCGCGACGGTGAATTCGGCGCACGTGAATCGTCTGCGCCTGTTCGCGCTTCCGCCGTCCTTTGGCGGGGGCCTTCGTCGACCCGTCGCTAATCTCCGCGAGCCGTACGGGCCGCGGAGTCAGGAGGCCCATGGACTTGGACTGCGATTGGGATTTGGGACCGTGGGGCACGAGAGGAGCGAATGTAGCGCATAGCGACAGCGACCCTCGCGATAGCCTCCCGTTCGCTCGGACTATGCCCCGGTCGACGCGCCGCCGCGGCGGGTTCCGTGACGAACTTGGCAGTCCTGGCGCGAAGGTCGCGCTACGCTCGGCGCCATGCGGTACAACCTCCTCGGCAACACCGGTCTTTACGTCTCGGAGCTCTGTCTCGGCGCGATGACGTTCGGCGGCGGCAGTGGTATGTGGCAGGCGATCGGCAACCTGGGGCATCAGGAGTCGCTCGCGCTCGTCTCCGGAGCCCTCGACGCAGGGGTCAACTTCATCGACACGGCGGACGTGTACTCCAGCGGCGACAGCGAGCGGCTCGTCGGCCAAGCGCTCAAGGCCCTCAATCGCCCGCGGGAACAAATCGTGGTCGCTACGAAGGTGCGCGGACGGGTCGGGCCGGGCGTCAATCAAGTCGGCCTTTCTCGGGGCCACATCCTTTCGAGCATCGATGGCAGTCTCCGCCGACTCGGCCTCGATCACGTCGATCTCTATCAGATCCACGGGTTCGATCCCGTGACGCCCATCGAGGAGACCGTGCGCGCCCTCGACGACGTCGTACGCTCTGGCAAGGCGCGTTACCTCGGCTTCAGCAACCTGCCGGCCTGGCTCGCCTCGCATGCCATCACGTTCGCCGAGCAAAACGGGTTTGCCCGCTTCGAGAGCGCACAAGTCTACTATTCCATTGCGGGGCGCGACATCGAACGTGAGATCGCGCCGCTCTGCCAGGCGCGACGGCTCGCGATTCTGCCCTGGAGCCCTCTCGCGGGAGGCCTCCTCTCCGGCAAGTTCGACCTCGACAAGAAGGGTCCGTCGGACGCGCGCCGCGCGGCCTTCGACTTTCCGCCCGTAAACATGGATCGCTTGCCGCGCGTCCTCGCAGCGCTCCGGAAGGTCGCCGAGGACACTGGCGCCTCCGTGGCGCGCGTGGCGCTTGGCTGGCAGCTTACCAAGCCTTTCGTCACGAGCATCCTCATCGGGGCCAAGAGGCCGGACCAGCTCGCCGACAACCTCGCCGCCGCCGAGCTTCGCCTATCGTCCGAGCATGTGAAGGTGCTCGACGAAGCGAGCGCGCTCCCCCAAGAATACCCGGGCTGGATGGTCGACTTTCAAAACTCCCGCGACCCCCGCGGCACGGCCGCCCCGCCCACGGACGCGCAGATCCGAGCGGCAGCCGAACGTCTCAAGTGAGACGATGCCCGCCATTGTCGGTCAGCCACGTTGTCTCGACCGAGCAATTTCGCTCGTTGGAAGAGGAATGGCGCCTCCTCGAGAAGCGGGTTTCGCCGACCGTCCCGTTCGTGACGTACGATTGGGCTGCGTCCTGGTGGACCCATCTGCGTGAATCCGGCACCGGAGTTCGAGACGAGCTCTCGCTGAGAACCTTTCGTGCTTCAAACGGCGAAATCGTCGCGATCGCCCCGACGATGCTGACCTACCGCCCGGGCAATGGCCCCCTGTCGAGCCGACAGTTCCAATACCTGGGAGCGGACGCCAATCTCACCGAGTTGCATGGGATGCTGGTCTCGCCCGGTCACCTCGTCGCCGCGCACGCCGCGTTGCTCGACGAATTGAAGGCCGCCAAGGGCACGTGGGACTGGATGGTGTTGACGCTTCCCGTGCACGACGAGCTCAACGCCTTGCTTGACCACAGGTTTCCAGCGTTCGCGGTCCACCGGGAGATACCCGTATTTCACGTGAATCTCACGCCCACTTGGGATGAATTCAAGGGAAGGCTGGGTCGAAATATCAAAGAATCGATCAGACGATGCTACAATGCTCCGAAACGCGATGGGCTCTCGCTGGAGTTTGAAGTGCTCGACGATGGCTCCGACGTCGGAGTGGCAATTCAGGATTTCTTTCGACTTCACAGCGCGCGCGCCGATCTCGCGGACACCGTGCGCCATAGCGACGTGTTCGGATCCGTCCGTTCGAAGCTTTTCTTGATGGATGTTGCGCAGCGCTGCGCCAGGGCGGGAACGTTTCGAGCATTCCGACTCAAGGTCGCGGGCGCGGTCGTTGCGACGAGGTTGGGCTTCGTCGTCGGCGAATGTTTGTATCTGTATTACTCCGGGTACGATCCGAGTTTTCGCAAGTACAGCGTGATGACGACAGTTCTCTGCGAAGCCATGAAATATGCCATCGCCAAGGGGTATCGAATCGTCAATCTATCGACTGGAGCCGACGAATCGAAACTCAGGTGGTCTCCTGTGCCGACGCTCCATCAGGAAGTGCTGATCGTCTCGCCCTCACTTCGAGGCCGGCTCGTGCATACGGCGACCAACCAAGCGCGCGCGTGGCTCCGCGCCGGCGTACTGGCTCGAGCCGCCGAGCGCCTGTTCGCCCGGCGTTGGAAGTGATCGGTTCATTTCTTCGCGGAGTCCATGCAAGTCGGCCTCGATCGACCATCGGCCTTCGACGCCGCGGCGGGTCGTGTGGTATGTCGGCCTCGTCACGGCGCGGCTGCACGCGTTCAGGAACGCGATGCGCCGCCTTGGAGCGAGCTCATGACGCCCCGACCTGTCCTCCTCATGACCGTCTTGTCGCTCGCGTCCTCCGCTTGCTACGGACGTGGCGGTTTTCTGCTGGGCGCGATGCTGGGCACGGCAATCGTGACCGCCGCGGTGGTCAGTTCCACGCCGCCGCCCCCGCCGCGCGTCGTGTATGTTCCAGCGCCGCGCGAAGGCTACGCTTGGCAGCCGGGTTACTGGACGCTCCAAGACGGCCAATGGGTGTGGGTCGACGGACAGTGGGTGACTCTACAACCAGGCTACTCGTGGTCCCCGGCGCACTGGGAGCGAGACCCGAACGGGAGCTGGCGACTCCAGGCTGGACAGTGGGTGCCCGACGCTCCGCCGCCTCCGCCTCCGCCTCCGCAGTGACTCCGCTCAGGACGTCACGGCGACTTGTACGACGCGACCGTAGCCAGGCTCGACCACGAAGAGCGCCTGCGCTTTGCGTCCTCTACAATGTGGACCATCCCATGAGCCTTCGTATCCGCCTCCGAATGATTGCCTGGGGTGCTTCCACGCTGGCCTCGGCGGCAAGCTGCTCGGCGTCTTACGAGCCGGATTTGAAGTTCTTTCCACGCGCGATCGACGCGTCTTCCGCCGCGGTTTCCGGCGGCAATTCTCGAGGCACAGATACAGACGACGCGTCCGGAGCCGCCATCATTCCTCCTCCTGGCGCCTTCGACGCAAGTTCGCTCGTGGGTCCGCAGGAAGCGGATTCTTCACTGCCGCAGCAATTCGGAACGGATGCCACCGCCCCGATCGAGGGCGGCAGCGGATCGGTCGATGCGGCGTCGCCTTCGCGCCCGCCCCCGGACGCGGGCCCCCCGAGGCCACACGCGGCCACCATCGTCGTGACGACCGTGGACGACTTGATGTGTTACAGCCCGGAAAACGTCGGCGCGATTTGGATTGCAGAGAATTCGGGAGCTTTCGTCGAGACGCTGCAGGAGTGGGGGAAGACACGAATTGATCACTTGGTCCTTTGGAATTCTGCGACGAGCGACGCGGGGCTGCCGCGCAGCACCGTAGACGCGATCACGGGGGCAACGGCGCAGAGCTACGGAACCCGCGTCTCCTACTGGAATTTCACGGACGCTACCGGAAAGACGGTGCCCGACGGCTCGTACCGTGTGTACTTCGAGACGTGCGACGACAACGTGCCTGGCCCGAACACGTTCGTGACCTTCACGAAGGGTCCTACGGCGGCGACCTTCACGTTCCCCGACGCGACCTATTTCCAGGATCTCAAAGTGGTCGTGATGCCCTGAAGGCCATCGCTAATTGGGATACGCCTCGGGCAACACCGTCAAGCTTGCAAAATACCGCTATGAGGCGTCGAGGTCGGCGCCTGGTAAGTACCGTTTAATTTAGTGTTGGCGTTGGAGTACAGCCTGCCGATAATGCAGCCCAAAATCGACAGAACCTCCCGTTGAGCCCTTCCCACGAACAAATAGTGTGACAAGATGCGCTGGGCTGCTCACGGAGTCGAGGGCGCGCTGCGCGCTTCGCAGGCGAGGACAAAACATGGCCACCACACGGCAACGTCTTTCATTGCTCTCTTTGATGACACTTCTCGGCCCGATGGCCTGTTCGGGGAGCGGTGGCTCATCGCCCGCCACTTCGGGACCCGGCGGCGGTGCTTCGTCCGGCGGCAACACCGGCGAATCGAGCTCTGGCGGCGGCGGCACAAACCAAGCGGGGTCTTCGGGGACCACGACGACGCCCGGAAGCGGGGGAACGTCGACCCCGGGAACGTCCTCCGGTACGGGATCAGGGTCGGGAACTGGCACGGCCTCTGCGTCGGGATCGTCCGGATCGACGGGCACCGGAGCGGGCGTCAGCTCGTCCGGCGCGGCGACGGGCTCCAGCGGTGGCTCGGACGCCGGTGCGGGCTCCGGCGCTGCCGGGTCCAGCGGTGCCGCCTCCAGCGGGGCCGCCCCTCCGCCTGCGGCCCCGGGCACCATTCCCGCGGGTTATCCCACGCCTAGCGCGGCCACCTACGCGATGTGCCAAAAGGTCGCCGTGGGCGCTGGCTCGCAGAATCCTACGAGCGGCGCCCAAAATGCGTGCGCGGGGCAGGATACCAGCGGCGTTTGCATCGAATGCCTATTCGGCGGCTCCACCTACAATACGACGCAGACGGCGACCGCAGAAGGGACCTCCGAGGCAGGGAATTACCTCGTGACGGTGAACGTCGGCGGCGCTGCGGCAGGCTCGACGTACATCAGCGCGGAGTCGGAGCGCGGCCTCTTGGCTCCTGTCACCACGGCTGCCGGACAGATGATCGAATACGCGTTCGTCGTCAACGTCCGCGCGATGGAAGGGCAACCGAATCACGCGGGTGGACCCGGCGGGTACCCCGGGCTCGACCTATTCTTTTACGGGCCGTCGGCGACGCCTCCGCAGGTGTCGGCGGTCGGATACCAGCTCTTTGCCGCGGCGACCAAGCCGATCATGATTTACATGGCCAGCGACTCGACGGAGTGCGACCAAACCGGCGGAGCGTTCGGCGGTTGGGGTCAGCTGCTTCCCGAGTTCTTCGTACCGCCGGTCGGAATCTCCAACTGGGGCAACAGCGGCGCGAGCTCTTCTTCGTTCTATGGGGCGTACTGGGGCGACATCAAGTCGCATTGGACCGCAGGCGATTATGCGATGATCCAGTTCGGTCACAACGACAAGGGCGTTGCAGACTCCGTCGTCCAGGCAAACCTCGAGAAGTACATCACCGACGCTATCGCGGCGAACGTCACGCCCATCATCGTGTCGCCACCCGCTCGCGTGCAGTTTAGCGGTTCGATGGACGGTGATCAGTCCAGCTTGCACGAAGCGGCAGGAAAGGCCGCCGCGGCCGCGCACAATGTCGGGTTCATTCCGCTGACGGACCTCTCGACCACTTGGTACAACACGCTCGGCTCCCAGGCCGCCGCCCTCAAGTTCCACGCGAACGACAGCGACGCGACGCACACCAATCTCGCGGGTGGTCTGAAGCTTGCGGCCTTGGTCGCGGGCAGCATCCAGAGCCAGAATCTTCCTCTGGCCAAGTACTTGAGGCCCGGCGCCGTGGCCGCGCTCAGCCCGATCCCAGTTCCTGCAACCACGGACGCCGGCGTCGCGGGCCCTCCCACCGGTGGCGGCGGTTCGGGGGGTGGCGGTGGCGGTGGCGCTGGCGGCAGTTCGAGCGGAGGCGCGACGACCGGTGGCGGCTCGATGTCAATTCAGTGCGGGGCGACGATGTGCCCAATGCCCAGCGTTTGCTGCGAACCGATGCCGGATGCCGGTGGGGCAAAGACGTCGTCCTGCCTGGTCGCCTGCGACTACAACACGCAGGTGCAGCTCTGCGGAAACAGCAACGACTGCCAAGCCGGGCCCCCGAACTGTGTCAACGGGATCTGCGTGAATTAAGGGCAAACCACTCCTTCTCGCGAGCGCCAGGCCTGAGGCCGGTCCTTCCGGAATCGAACAATCACGTCGCTCGAGACGGCACCCTTGCCGGTTGCGGCACGGTTGTACCATCCGACAAATTGGCGCGTCCCGGCCCGAGCTTATACTCCCGGGCATGTCGTCTCCGTTCCGCGTCCATCTGGTCGCCCCGTCAAACGAGGATTCGACCTACATCAAGCCGCTCTGGGCCCAAACCCTTGCGGCGCACACACCGGACGATATCGAGCTCACGTTTCGTGATGACGGGCTCGATCCGATCGATCTTGCGCGGGAGAGCGATGCCCCCGACCTCGTCGGGATCAGCGTCAACTCGAAGACCGCCGCGCGTGCATACGCGATCGCCGCCGCCTACCGCGCGCGCGGGAGCCGTGTCGTCCTCGGGGGAATTCACGTCACCGCGCTTCCGGAAGAAGCGCTCGAGCATGCCGACGCGGTCGTAAGCGGCGAGGCGGAAGGGATCTGGCAGGACGTCGTGCGCGACGCCAGGAGCGGCAAGCTCGGCCACACCCGCTCGCTTCTGCGACGCGGCGCCATCTACAAACACGAACTTTACATGCCGCTCGACGGGCTCCCGCAACCGAAGCGAGGCTTCATCAAGTCGATCCGCTACGTCCCCTTCGACGTCGTCCAGACCACACGCGGTTGCCCGTTTCCTTGCGAGTTCTGCAGCGTCTCTACGTACAACGGGACGAAGTTTCGCTTCCGGCCGGTGTCCGAAGTCATCGCCGACTTGGAGACATGCGGGCCCCGCATCCTCTTTGGCGACGACAACGTGATGATTCACACCAAGTACAGTCACGAGCTCTTCGAAGCGATGGTGCCGCTGCGGAAGCACTGGGTCGGTCAGGCTTCGCTCGCCGCGCTTCACCGCGTGGACAACGTTGCCGTGATGGCGCGCTCGGGCTGCCGCGCCTTGTTCATCGGGTTCGAGTCCGTTGCCGACGATGTCGTGCGCGCCGCCGGCAAGAAGCAGAACAAGCCGCACAAATATCGAGAGGTCGTTCGCTGCCTGTCCGATCACGGGATCGGCGTTTGGGGGAGCTTCATCTTCGGCCTGGACGACGACTCCCACGATGCCTTCGATCGCACGGTCGAGTTCTGCATCGAAAGCAAGATCACGATGGCGGTGTTCGCACTGCTCACGCCGTATCCGGGCACCGCGCTGTACAAGCGCCTGAAAGCCGAAGGTCGGATCACCAAGGATGCCTGGTGGCTGAGTGCCGATCACGACACCGACGCCCCGTTCTACCGGCCGGCTACGATGTCTCGCGAGGTTCTGCGCGCCGGCTGGGTCCGGGCTTGGCGGTCGATGTACTCGATGTCGTCGATCCGACGCCGATACGACTTCGGTATGAGCCATTCTTGGATACAGAACGTCGCGTACTGGCCACTCAACCTCCTCATGCACGAGCTGGCAGAGAAGAAAATTGCCGGCGGGGACCGGACCTGGCGCAAGCACCGCGCTCTCGATTTACCGCTGGGACTCTAGCAGAAGTAGCGATCGAGTTCGGGAAGCGGCGCCGAGCGGGCGACGACCGGGCTTCACATCCGAGCGTCGCTTCTATGCCCAACTTCGAGGACGAGCTAGCGTCGAAACATGAACGCTACCCCGAAGACCATTCTAGTGCCGTACGACTTCGACGAGGTGTCTGGCCGCACGCTCGAGTACACTGAAGCGCTCGCCAAGACGTTCGGCGCGACCGTTACGCTCGTGCACGTTTGCGAAGTCAAAGTCTACGGCCCTCATCGAGCCCATTTCCCCGTCCCCGACGTCTTCGAGCAGCTCGCGGCGGCCGCATCGGAGGCCCTTCGCAAGGTCACGGAGGCCTCGAAAGAAGTCCCGATGAAGTTCGTGATTCGGCGCGGTGTGCCATGGGAGGCCATCCGCGACGAAGCAGATCCGGCGAAGTACGATCTGGTCGTCATTGGATCGCACAGCCGACGCGGGCTCGCCGGCACGTTCCTGGGAGGAGTCTCCGAAAGGGTCGTGCACATGGCCAAGGTCCCCACTTTGGTCGTGCCGGCAAGCTAGTTCAGCGCCGTCGAGTTGGCATCAATCAAGTGGACGCCGGTGCAAGGCCCAAGCGCATTGGCGCTTTGCCAAAGTAAGTCGCAAATCGCAAACAAAGACGCACGCGACACCTTCGCCCACCCAGTGCCGAGGCCGGGAACGGTTGTTGCTCGCTAAGCAGCGTGCGACTGAGCGCCGCAGCGGAAAGTCTTCAAGGCTTTTCGATCACTCGCGACCCGCCGGGCGGGGACGCTGGGACGGTATACGTGCGCGGGCGTCTCGAGCTCGCGGAGGCCGCAGCCCTTTGGAGGGAGACGGAGGAACTCCTCGCATCTGCGTCCACGCCGCGAGTCGATTTCGATCTCTCCGACGTGGAGGCCATCGACGGCGGATCGATGGCTCTCCTCGTTCATCTTCGGAATCGCTTGCGCGCTCAAGGCGCCAGGTCGGAGTTCGTGGGGGCAAGTCCGGGCGTCCAAGAAATCGTTCATCTCTATCAAGGTGACGCGCATCCTCGCCCCCTCTCGAAGCGAAGGCCCGAGGGAGCGCTCTCTCAGATCGGCCGCGCAACGCGGACCGTCTTCGCCGAAGCTCAGCTTGTCTTGGCGTTCTTCGGCCAAATGATTCTGGACATCGCCGGAACGCTCCGCTCGCCGCGCACCGCAAACTGGAAAGAGGTCTGGCCCACGATGGAGCGAGTGGGCGCCGACTCCGTGCCCATCGTCGTGCTGATAAACTTTCTGATCGGTTTCGTGATGGCGTACCAGGGCGCCGTCGAGCTCAAGCAGTTCGGGGCAAATATCTTCGTCGCCGATCTGGTTGGCCTCTCGGTCACCCGCGAGCTCGGACCGCTCATGACCGCGATCATTCTGTGCGGACGGTCGGGCGCGGCATTTGCAGCGGAGCTCGGATCCATGGAAGTGTCGGAAGAGGTCGACGCGCTGCGCACGATGGGGCTCGGCCCGATCCGCTATCTCGTTTTGCCGCGTGCTCTCGCCCTATTTCTTGCGATTCCAATTCTCGTCCTCCTCGCCGATGTCGTCGGCATTTTGGGCGGGCTGGTCGTCGGTCTGATGAGCCTCGATCTGACGATCGTCGGTTACCTGCGGGAAACCGAAAAAGCCATATCCATGTGGGATGTTTATTCGGGGGTCATCAAGAGCGGCGTCTTCGGTGTCGCCATCGCTCTCATCTCGTGTCAGCAAGGACTGGCGACGACGGGGGGCGCAGAAGGCGTGGGGCGCCGCACTACCTCCGCCGTGGTGATCACATTCTTCGTGCTCGTCCTCCTCGATGCGGCCTTTACCGTCCTCTTTCAGGCTCTGCATCCATGACGGACGAACCCATCATTCGCGTCGTCGACCTCACGATCGGTTGGGACGACGTGGTTCTCCAAAAAAACGCGAGCTTCGAAGTTGCGCACGGCGACATATTTGCCATTCTCGGCGTGAGCGGCTGCGGAAAGTCGACGTTGATGCGGTATCTCGTGGGCCTCGAGGCACCGCTCCACGGGAGCGTCGCGGTCGATGGGGTGTCGGGCGCGCAGCTCGAAGTCGGTCGACCTCCGTTCGGGGTCGTATTCCAATCCGGAGCTCTCTTCAACTCGATGACCATCGGCGAAAACGTCGGTCTGCCCCTCCAAACGTGGACCGACCTGGAGCCTGAGGCCGTGGGCGCCATTGTCAGCGCAAAGCTTTGCCTCGTGGGTCTCCAGGGCGTAGACGACAAGCTGCCCTCGGAGCTGTCGGGCGGCATGAAGAAGCGCGCGGCGATCGCCCGCGCCATGGTCTTGGAGCCCAAGCTCCTCTTTCTCGACGAGCCGTCGGCGGGGCTCGACCCGGTTACCTCCGTCGAGCTCGACGAGCTCATTCTCGTGCTCAATCGCGCGCTCGGGCTGACCGTCGTCGTCGTTACCCACGAGCTTCCGAGCATTTTCAAAATCGTCAGCCGCTGCATCATGCTCGACAAGCAAAGTCAGGGCATCATCGCGGCAGGCAGTCCGAGCGACCTCCGAGACTCGTGTACCGACGCGCGGGTTCAGCACTTCTTTCACCGCACCCCGACGGCCCAGTAAATGTCGGCTCCGACCAATCACTGGAAGCTCGGCCTCTTCGTCGTGGTCGGCGTCGTCGTTGCGTTGGCGAGCATCGTGACCCTCGGAGCTCGTAGCCTTCAAAAGAAGACGGTCAGCTATCAGTCGTTCTTCGACGAGTCCGTGCAGGGCCTGGACGTCGGTTCGCCGGTCAAGTTTCGTGGGGTCACGATTGGCAGTGTGTCGGTCATCAACATTGCTCCCGACCACCGGCACGTCGCGATCACCTGCGAATTGGCGGTCGGCCAACTCAACGACCTCGGGCTCTCAACGGTTCGAGGTTCGAACGCACGGATCGCCGTACCGCCGGACCTGCGCGTTCAGCTCGGCTCCTCGGGTCTGACGGGCGTCATGTTCATCTCCATCGATTTCTTCCGGATCGAGGACAATCCAATCATTCCGTTGCCCTTCCCAGTGCCGGAAAACTACATACCGTCGGCTCGCTCGACAATCAAGAACTTGGAGGACTCCGTCGTTCAGGCAGTCGACCGCCTCCCGGAATTGGCTGATCAAATCGTGGCTCTGCTAGCAAAAATAAGCAGTTTGCTCGAAGACGTGACCGCTGAGCACATTGCCGACAAGGCAAGCGCCACCATGCAGCACGTGGACGACGTGCTTGCAGACGTGCAGCGCGCACTCAAGCGCGCCGACGTCGAAAAGCTGTCGCAGGATGCTCAAGTTACCTTGTCCGAGCTACGCGGGACGATGAGGCGCGTGAACGGGGTCATCGAGGGCCTCCAAGGCGAGAAAGGACTGATTGCCAGCGTCGCCCGCGCCTCGGGCGCCGTCGGTGACGTCGCGCACGGAGCGGCAGGCCTCGGCGAGAATCTCGAACAGACCCTTCGCGACGTACAAGAGGCGGCGGCGGCCGTCCAGAGGCTGGGCGACGCGCTCGATCGAGACTCCGATATGCTGGTCAAGGGCCGCACCAAGGCGCTCCGATGAAACTCGGAGTGGCTCTATGCGCCTCAGCACTCTCGGCACATGTGGGCTGCGCCCTCTTTTCGAAGAGCGACGCCTTCGTCTCTCGATACTTCAGTCCGGAGAGCGTCGCACCTCCCGCAGCGCGGGTTGCTCCGTCAGGTCTCGAGCTCAGGCTTGGGCGTGTCGGCTCGGCTGCCTACATCAAAGATGAAATCGTATTTCGGGACTCGAGCTACGAAGTCGGGTTCTACGACGGGCGGCGATGGACGGAGAAGCCGGAATTCTACGTTCGACGCGCCCTCACCCGTGCGCTCTTCGACCGGCGCGGCATTCGGCAAATCGCGTACGGGGTCGGGACCACGCTCGACGTCGACGTCCTCGCTTTCGAGGAGGTCCGAGCGCCTGCGCATGTCGGCCGCGTCCAGCTCGACTATTCTTTGGTGGACCACCGCGTCGTCCTCTTCTCTCGCTCGGTCACGGTCGAGCGTCCGATCGCAGATGCCGCAGGGGATGCGGCAGCCGACGCCATAGTCGCGGCTTTGGCCAGAGCTCTTGTCGATTCGGTCGACATCCTGGCGGATCAAACCGCCGAGGAGCTTCGCACCGAAGGGTCGATGCCCGTGTCGAACTCTCCCGGATCGCCTTGAGGAACGCGGGTCCCGAGCGCTCGCGCCGTCGCGGTCGCTTTCTCGTCCTTTCGCTTTGGGCCGCATTGGCTTGCGCTCTTTCGCCAATCGGGGCGCGCGCGTCCGACCCACTGAATTCCAGCGACCGGCCGACTCAGGACGCCAAAGCGCCGGTCGGATCCAGCACGGAATTCAACGTCCTTCCGGTGGCTGGCGGGACGACTGACATCGGATTCGGAGGGGGGTTCTTCATCGGCCTCGTACGCGTGCGACGGGGCTACGATCCGTACGAGTGGAATATCGAGTCCGATGGGCTCGTCACCTTCAAGAGCCGCGAAGGGGGAGGGGTCATCCTTCCGTACCAGGACATTTCCGTCACGCTGACCGTTCCTCGTTTCCTCGATGCTCCGCTGCATCTCGAGATCCGTCCGTCCTACAGTTATGAGTCGACACTCAACTATTACGGCATCGGCAATGCTTCCTCGGCGGCCACCCCGGTCGGTTCGCCTGCTTCCTACCACGAGTACACGCGGATCCATCCTGAAGTGTCCTTCAAGTTGAGTGGGCGCATCGCCGACCACCTGGCCTGGCGGATCGGTCTCCGGTACGTTCAAACATGGGTGGATGTCCAGGACAACTCGCGCCTCGCCACCGACTTGCGCGCAGCCAGCCCCGAGGTCAAGTCGCTGCTGGGCTCGACACGCCCGAATGCCGTCGTGGCCCTGCAGTATGGATTGCAATTCGACAATCGCGACAACGACGTGTCGACGCACTCGGGTTCGTACGAGTCGGTCGATGCCCGACTCGTCCCGGGCGGAGTCGGGCCGTTGCCCTACCGCTACGGGAGGGGCATGGCGACGACCCGGGTCTTCATTCCCATCTGGAAGCCTCGCATCACGCTCGCGCTGCGGGCGGTCGGCGACTGGCTCATCGGCGCGCCGCCGTTTTACGAACTCTCCACGTTCGATACGACCTACGCGATAGGTGGTCAAAACGGGGTTCGAGGCGTTCCCGCGCAGCGCTACTACGGGAAGATCAAAGTGTTCGGCAACGTCGAGCTCCGTACCCAGGTCGCTTCGTTTCGTGCGCTGGGGAAGCCCTTCATCTTCGGAATGGTCGCGTTTCTCGACGGCGGACGAGTCTGGACCGACATCAAGCCTCACCCGGAACTCGACGGGACAGGGGTGGGCTTGAAGTACGGAGTCGGAGGGGGCCTGCGCCTTCAATCTGGGACGGCCTTCGTGCTCCGCGCGGACGTTGCTTGGTCGCCCGACGCAACGCCGGTCGGAGGCTACTTCGCGGCCGGCGAGATGTTTTGACGCGCGTCAAGCCTCGGGCGACGCTCGGGCGGCACGCGAATCGCTTGGACGGACCCAATGCACCTCAACGCGACTCTGACCAAGATCGATGTCCTCAACCTCTTCGTGCAATTGGCGCCATTGGTGATTCGCCTCGGCGACGGGGGCACGTTGCTCGTCACCGCTCCGGCGGAGGTCACGATGATTCCTGGCGAGGGAGTGGGCGTCGTCTGTGACGCGACGTTTCACTGGCCGCTCCTCGGCGTGGACTTGCCTGTGCGCATGCGAAGTCTCTCCGTCCGGATTCGTCCGGATGTGCATCCGGATTCGGCCGGCCAGAGCAATGTCTTGACGTTCACCCTGCAGATCGAGCACACGGGCGTGTCCATTCTCCCGGCGATGTTCGACGAGCGCGTGACGGCGCGCTTGAACGAGGAGCTCCGGACCCGGAACGTCGAGCTGGCGTGGAATTTCGGAAAGAGCCTGAGCCACGTGTTTCAGCTACCGCCTGCCGTGCTCTCGGCCGCCGCGCTGGCCCTCGATGTCAGCATCGGGGCGATCGACATCACCGAGAGCGAGATCGCCTTGGCAGTACACTTCGTTGCTCGTGTGCAGCCCCGCACGGACGGTCATACCGTGCAATCCCCCGCCGCCGCTGGAGGTGCCGCTTGACACCAATGACTTCGAAGCGGCGACGACCTATCGCGTCACCGTCCGCCGTCGCTCGCGGCAATCTCATCGGGAATCCGTTCCTGCGGAGAGTGCGAGTGTCCCGTCGTCCATCGGTAACGAATGCCTAGCTCGGTGTAGTCGGCTCCAGCGAGCCCGATCGAATCCGGGCTCAAAATTGGAGCGACAAGTGTTGCGATAGCCTGAAAATGATCGTCGATGTCGAACGTCGCGACCAAGCCCGCGCGGACGACTTGCGCCTTGCGATCTGGAATTTCGATTAGCTCTGCGACGAGACCCAGCTGGGCGTTGTTTTCCGGGAGGAACCGCAGCGCATATCCGGCGCGCCCACGATATACGGGAGGGGGACGTACGATGACTCGGAGGTTCTCATCGTAGACGTCGTATCCCGTCGGCACGGACTGGATCGAAGACGCAGTGGCGAGCAGAAGAATGCTGCCTGGCCCGAGAGGGACGGCGCCGGTGAGCTCCGCCTCGAAATCTACGTAGTTCGTCGCGTGCCCGGTGATCTCCGCCAAGTCGACGAGGTTGTAAGAGTCTTGCTGCTTGAGGAACTGGTGCAGGAACGCGTGAACGGCGCGCGCGCCGATGCGAAAGTCGAACCAAGGGAGCTGCAGGCGCAGGCCGGAATAGCCTCCGGCGTAATCCGGTGTCGCCAGGGGCGTTACGTCCACGCCGGCCCATAGCGAGAAAGGTTTGCCGTAGCCGAATGAAAAACGTGGCTTGACATAGAGGTATCCGACGTCCATTCGCAGCGAGATGAAAGGACGGGCCTCCTCGGTCGTCCAGTGGGAGGGGTGGCATCGCGGGCATTGGATCCATGCCTCGTGCGTATCGGGCCCCGGGGGAGGGGCGTCGCCGCGCGCCGTGCCCGTGGCAGCCGAAGCCGCAATGATGCCGGCGATGGTCATCGGCCGCGCCCTCATCAGAACGTCCCCACGAGTTGGGCGCCGGTCAACCCCGGCACGAGGTTCATTCGAAAGGCCGATTTTCCTGCGTCCGAATCCCGCTTGTAGTGATGCAAGAGCGGAACACCCAGGCCGACCGTCGTGCCCACGAGGGCTCCGACCAGGACGTCCGAGAAATAGTGCGCGTCACCGACGATCCGAAGCGTTCCAATAGCCGCGGCGGCCACGAAGCCCGTGGCGCACGCGACGTGGTCCGCATAGCTTTCGAAGAGATCGAGCTCTTCGTGATGCGCGCAAATGAGCGCGGCCGCCGTGAAGCTCACAGCGGCGTGGCCGCTGAAGAAGGTTCGGTAGCGAGTGTCAAACGCGCAGTCCGTCGAGTTGCTCGGAACGCTTCTTCCGCAGTCTTGTCCGTAAGGACGCTCGCGCCCGGAGAGAATGTTCGCCGTCCCTTCGATCGCGCCCGTGATTGCAAACGCCTCGGCATCGATCAGCGCCATTTGCAACGCGACATCGTCACTGCCCCGGTACCAGTAGGCGACGATGATCGAGTCGACCAAGATTGGATACGTCGTTATCAGTGCGAGGCCCACGTCGGTTGCGCTGCGGACCTCCAGGCGCGCGTCCAGCGTGGGTAGGCGCAGCGCTGAGCGCACTTGGTCGTCGATTAGGAATCCACCTTTCCATCCCGTGTTGAGCGGATGCACGACGTTCGTCGCGAGAGCAATGCTCGCGGCCACGCCGGTCATGACCAACTCCGGGGCGTCCATCCGGTCGAACTTCGGGTCCCAGTACAACCGTTTGCCCGGGTAGCGCCGAGGGGGCGGCCCCATCTCGGTGTCTGCCGGCTCAGCCGTGGAGGATGGGGCTACGTCCGCGCGAGCACTGCCCGGCGGCCAACAGAGCATCGCAACGAACGGGGCGACCCCTATTCCCGCACGAAGCCAGGTCCCAGGACGATCTCCGCTGAGGATCACACACGTGAGATGCCGACGCAGCGGCGACGTGACCGAAAATGCGCGTAGGTATCGTAAAGGTGGCTGGATCTTTTATCCGCCGACGCAGAAGCTGAACACGACTTGGTCCGTCGTCGAACCGCGCTGCGCGGTAGGAGTGATCTGCCAGAGGCCCGGCATGAAGAGATAAAGCTTAATGGTGTACGTGCCGTCGCCGTTCGACATCGACGTCGGAACGATCGACGACGGGTGTCCGTGGAGTGGCATCCACGTCTTGATCTGGGGAAACGTCGCGTCGGTCACGGGAGCGCCCGTGCTGTCGGTCAGTTTGACGACCCAAGTATTGTAGTCGAGCCCCGGAGGCGCCGGGTCGGCGCTCACGATTTGAAACGTGAGCGCCCCTCCGCTGCCCACCTTCGTGAGGCCCGGTTGAATCGAGTCCGGATTGTATTGCGGATCGCACGCGGCTGCAGCGTCTTCATCCGGAGCGGCTGCGTCTGCGCTCGTCGCGTCGAGCCCCGGGTCGTCGAGCCGCGAAGCGCCTCCGTCGGAGTTGTCGCCGGACGCGGCGTCGCCGACTGCGCCACCGTCGCCGCCGGAGCTTGGGCAATTCGTGTCCTCGGCCGCCACGGGCGCGCGCACTTTCGTTGCGCCGACGTTGAAGCTGTTCGTCCCGACGCAGCTTGCGAGCGTTTGATCGAAGTCGTCGACATACCGAAGCCCCGACGAGGCGGCTGCGGCCGGCGTCCACTCGAGCTCCGGCTCCACCCCTCCGTCCGCACCGAGAAACGACACGTCGAACGTCGGCATGGCACCGGCGACGCTTGGATCGAGATCGCCGCTGTCGACGAGATTTTCGAGCACATCGAGGCCAACCGGTTGGAGCCGCATGCGCAGCGTCACCCGATCAGGCATTTGAGGCAGGGTTGCGTTGCGCGGGTAGGTCTGAACGACGTGGGTGTTGTAGAATCGTGGGTCGAGTTGATTGAACGTGGCGAGCGACGGGATCTCGTTCCCTATCGAGGTCGCCGCTTGCCAAAACATATCGACCGGATTGCCCTGCGTATCGAACATTTGGTCGCGTAAAAGCCAAAAATCGGGGTCGTTCTGCACTGCCACGGCAGCTGTACCGTCGGGCACGACGCCGCTCTGATAAATGACGTTCCCGCCGCTATACGCGATGACCTCCGCCCATGCGCGCCGATCTTGCGCGGCGCCGCTCGGCCAGTCGTGGCCCAGGAAGACGGGATCGAGGATGACGCGAACGCCGCCCGCCTGGGTGACGCAGAGCCCCCCTTGGAGCGAGCTCGCCAAGAACTGCTGTACCGCGACCTGCTCGGCGCCGCCGTCCGTGAGATTGGGGCCGAGCGCGACGTCGACCCCCGGAAAATCATGGCTGTGATACTTGCGCGACGGTGCGTTGGGCACTTGCGCGATGGCGCCGTTGCTCTCGACCATATGGCACTGGACACACGTTTGGCCGCCATTGGCGACAGGCGCCGCAAACGCAGAATGGGACCACTCGCACGACGTGCGCTCGATGAACGCGTTGGTGTTCGCGACGACGATGTCGTGACACGCGCCACAAGCCCTCGCGCTGTCGAGCTGATCGCGGTCGTGCAGGGCCGAATAGGTCCCCACGTGCGCCGCGTTGGGTATGGGGTTGGCGTACTCCCCCCGCATCGCCAAATCCCCCGACAGAGTGAGCGCGGCATTGTGAGTCCCGTCGACCGAGGCCACGCTGTGGCAAAAAAAGCAGGTCACCCCTTTGTACTTTGGGGCCAAAGTCGCCAAGTTCAGTCCGTCGCTCGTTTGCCCGTCCTGCACGGCCATGGGCGCATGACACTTCACGCAGAAGCTCCCGAGCTGGCCGTTGGTCTCGCGCTGGCCGCGCTGGTTCATCGCGACGAAGACCGGGTCGTCGCTCGCGTACGCGTGCATGCTGCGCGACCAATCGTCGTAGTGGGTCGGATGGCAACTCTGGCACGCTTGTGGATCGAGCATCGCGTCACGCGACAAGGTGGAACCTGTCGCGGCGGCGCTCGCGTCAGGCGCGGTCTCGGAAGGGGTCTCGTGGTGGCTTCCGCATGCCGCCAGAATCGTACCGAAGGCCACGCCGGAGCACCGGAGCATGCGATCCACCGCGCTCGAGCCCAAGCGATCGGCCGAGCGCGGAGTACGAGATAGCGTGGACCGGAAGGGGGCTCTCATGGAATCTTTTCTCTCAATCAGCATACGGCTCCAGCACGGAGTGCGCCCGCGTCGCTCTCACGATCCCATGAGAACTCCGGCCCGATCGCCAGACTCAGGGGACCGTGATGTGGAATGCGGCGTGTCCGTGGGGTGAGTCATCGAGCACGTCCGCGCACTCTTCGTGAAAGTGGAAACGAACCGTCCACTGTCCCGACTGGTCGAAGATCACTTGGCCCGTGTAGGTGCCCGGAGGGTTCTCGATCGTCCCCGGAAAGCCTGGGCTCGGGCTCGGATGTGTCGACATGTCGTCGCAGTACGACGCCGAGTCCCAATCGCCTGGGGTCGTGGTGAATGCTTCGATTTTGGTGTTCGCTCCTACGAGTGGAGCGCCCGGTGAGCCGTCGGCCGTTCTGAGCGTTGCCACAACGGTGAAGACCACTCCGGGCCCACCCGAGCAGATGGGACTCGACGTCCAGGTCACGTGGTACTTGCAGTCGTCATCATCCGCCGTGGAGCCGTAGTTCGTGTTGTTGTAGTCGCAGCTGTCGCCGCCATCGTCGCCGGGCACGCCACCGTCGTAGTAGCAACTCGCCGGGTTGGTCGACTGCACCGTAAAGCCCCCGTCCGGCAGCGCACAATGGTTGTCCGCGGGGCCCGCCGTTGCAGCACCTGGACTTGCGCAGGTCGAGGGTGTGTACGGACCAGCATCATGGACCGCAGCGTCCGTGGGAGATGCGTCGCTCGCGGACACGTCGGGCGCGGCGTCGTTCCCCGCCTCCTGCGCCGTCGAGCCGCTGCTCGATCCGGAGCCGCTGGACGAGCTGCCGGTGCCGTCGGAGCTGCTGTCTGCCGTCTTGCCGCCGTCCGGCGTCGGGCCGCCCGAGTTGTCGTCCGACGAGCATGCCGTGACGGCAACCATCGCGAAGATGGCCAAAGCCGCCGCTGTAGAAGTCCAGCGCCGAACAGTCGATCCTTTTCGAATCATGATTGGAGTCTCCACCTTGATAGTTAAAGAACCTGCCGGAATAACGAGAGGCTGCCTTGCCCACCCACTTCGATTTGCGATCTTCAGTTGTTCGGCGCGGAGCACACCAGCCAGGCAAGGAGCGCTTGGCGCTCGCCGGGAGTAAGTGCGCCGGCATCCGGTGGCGGCATCAGGCAGCCGTACACGTTATTGAGCACGGAGCCAAAGGCCTTGCGCACGCCTTCGTACGTTGAGAAGTCAAATGCCGCTTGCTCGACGCCTCCCACACCGTGGCATGCGTTGCACCGCTCGGCGATGATCGGCTGCACGGCGTTCATCCAGCTCGGCGCGGGCGATTCGCAGCCGGCCGGCAAATCTCGGGGGCACGCTGCGACGTCTACATCGGCTCCCGAATCCACGGCTGTTGCGCCCGCGTCGGCCTCCGCACCATCCGCGGCACCTGACGCCGCATCCTGCGGCGAAGGCGTCCCTCGTACCTCGATCCCACCATCGGGTTCAGGTTCGGGCGGTCCATCGGACTCGCGGTCCGAAGACAGGCTGCCCGCGCCGCAGTCCGAGCAGGCCATTGCGACGCACACCCACGCCGCATAGGCGCGAGCAGCGAAGGGCCGGCGGTGGAGGCGGAGTTCGTTCACGGCAACGTATCGACAAGCGTGAAATCGCGGAGACGCCCTAGTCAGCTACGTGCTCGAGACTCATGGTCGGTCGACCTCGTATGCCCGTCATCGGTGCCGAACCATGGCAAGGGGCTCCTATCGGGGGAATGTGGCAAATTGTCGCGGCTATTTCGACGGCCACGGGAAGCACGAAGAGCGTCGCCAGACCCGTGCGTGCTCGTCCTGTCTGCTCCATCTTGACCGGAATGGCCTCTTTACACACGTCGCTCGGACACGGAGGTATCGGGAATAGACGTTCGAGTCAGGGGCAGGGCTCCTTCGTAGTGCTTCTGAGACAGCGTTGTGCATGAAGCACAATCCGAGCCCCGCCTTCCGCGTCGTAAGTAGAGCGCGATTCGAAGCTGGCACGCGGCCCACCGCTGCCACCCGGGTGTCACGCTGCGCAGGGAGCGAGCCACCCTGCGCAGGATGCGCTCGCCGAATCGCTCGCGCGCTTGAATGGCGGACAAGGCGGCTTCGTCTTGCGCGCCGCAAAGTGTGGTGATAAGTCGCGGACCATCCACGGGGCGGACGGCATCGACGAGCGCGGCTACTCGTTCGGCAGGCGGACGTCACGGCGTTGTTACGAATTGAACCAAATGCGGCCATAGCGCGGCTTGCCACGCCGCCGGAAGG
>JBAULD010000568.1:0-15326 GCA_049578005.1 Polyangiaceae bacterium | reverse complement strand
GCTCCGAGCTCGGACGCGGCCCTTCCTGGCACAATCCCCCCGAGCGTGGCCGTCGACGCGGGCGATGGGAGCAGCTGCGTACCGGCTCCCGTATGGGCGCAAGGCGCGACGGGGTTCACGTTGACGTCCATCGGCGGCGACATCCTCCCGCCCGCTGTTTGCAACGCAATCTACGAAGATTGGAACTTTGATCTCGCGTCCAAAACGCTGACCTACGTGGCGTGCGAAGCGCCGGCCCCGTCGAACATCTCCCTTCTCCTGACCGACGGGGAGGTGTCGCGGATCGTGACGAGCCTGCAAGGGCTGACGACGGTCTGCCCAACTTGCTGCAGTGGTGGCGCCGACGCTCCGGAAATGGCGCTCACGGTTGCCTCGACGCAGGGCCCGCCGATCGTCTACAGCGGCGACTTCTACGTAAGCCTCGGAATGCCGCCGTACATCGGAACCGGGTATCTCGGTCTTTTGTCTGGTGTGCTCTACGACATTCTCACTGCGGCGTGCTCGCCCGACGGGGGTGAGGGGGACGCCGGCCGCTGCGTGCAAGCCGCGTTCGACGCGGGCGCTGATTAGGGCGTGTACCGAATGGTACTGCCGCTAAGGTACTGACGCCGCATGCCTGCCGATTTCGTCCACCTCCACGTTCACTCGCAGTATTCGCTCCTCGACGGCGCTGTAAAAATCAAAGACCTCGTCAAGCGCGTCGCCGCGAGCGGAATGCGCTCGGTAGCCGTGACGGATCACGGCAACATGTTCGGGGCGATCACGCTCTACAAGGCCGCGAAGGAGGCGAAAGTTCGCGCCATCCTCGGCTGCGAGCTCGAAGTCTCCGGGCGCGGCGGCGCCGGCCATCACCTGCCCGTGCTCGCGGCGAGCGCCGAGGGATACAAGAACCTCATCTGGCTCGTGTCGCGCGGCCACGTCGCGCCCCCCGAAGGCCGGCCGGCGGGCGAACCGATGATCGCGTTCGAGGAGCTCGCGGGTCGCACCAAGGGCCTCGTCGGTCTGACGGGATGCATGGGCGGGCTCGTCGCGCAGGCCATCCTCGAAGAGGGGCAGGGCCGCGGCCGCGACATGCTCGCGGCGCTGCGCGACGTCTTCGAGCCGGGGAGCCTCTACGTCGAGCTTCAGGACCACGGCCTGCCCGAGCAGCCCGTTCTGAACGGCATTCTCGTCGAACTCGCCCGCGAGCTCGACCTGCCCCTGGTCGCGACCAACGACGTTCACTACGCCGACCGCTCAGACGCGGAGGCGCACCTCTACCTGTCCTGCATCAAGACGGGACTTTCCATGGAAGAGGCCAAAGAGCGCCACCACGGCTCGAGCGAGATGTATCTGAAGTCGCCCGACGAGATGGCGCAAGTCTTTTCCGCGTACCCCGAAGCCGTGCGGGCGACGCTGGAGATCGCCGAGAAGTGTCAGCTCTCGCTCAAGCTGGGCGAGCCGATGTTGCCGAGCTTCGAGGTCCCTCCCGGCTTCGATGTCGACGGCTACTTCCGGCACGTGGCGCGCGAGGGCCTCGCTCGTCGCCTAGGGGAGCTCTCCGCCCAAGGAAAGGCGGTCGACGGCGAAGCGTACGCCCGGCGATTGGAGACCGAGCTCGACGTCATCTCCCAGATGAACTTCTCCGGATATTTTCTCATCGTCTGGGACTTCATCCGGCACGCCAAAGAGAGCGGCATCCCCGTCGGGCCGGGCCGGGGCTCGGGCGCAGGGTCGATCGTCGCGTACGCCATGCGGATCACCGACCTCGACCCGATTCCCTACAAGCTCCTGTTCGAGCGCTTCCTCAACCCGGAGCGCGTGAGCATGCCCGACTTCGACATCGACTTTTGCATGGACCGGCGCGACGAGGTCATCGCGTACGTTCAGCAGAAGTACGGCGAGAACAGCGTCGGGCAGATCGCGACGTTCGCGGAGCTCAAGTCCAAGAGTGTCGTCAAAGACGTTGCGCGATGCATCGGCATCACACCGGTCGAAGCGCAGCAGATCGCCAACCTGATTCCACGCAAGACCCCCGCGGAGACCTACACGATCTCCGAGGCGCTCGGGATCGAACCCAAGCTGAAGCAGCTCTACGAGAGCGACGCGCGCGTCCGAGAGCTCCTCGATCAGGCGCGCAAACTCGAAGGCCTGACCCGACACGCGGGCAAACACGCGGCCGGAGTCGTCATCAGCGAGGGCCCTCTGTGGGACCACGTTCCGGTCTTCCGCGACCGCCCGAAGCCCCCGTCGGGCGCCGCGGCGGCTCGATCGGCGAGCCAGGGTGCGGCGGCCCCGGCGGACGCCGGATCCCTCGTCACGCAATATTACAAAGACGACGTCGAGCAGGCGGGACTCGTCAAGTTCGACTTCCTCGGATTGAAGACGCTCACCGTCCTCGATATCGCCGTCCGACTCGTCGACGCTCGGCCGCGTCCGAGCGGCGGTTCGCAGTCCGGTGCGCTCACGCACGGCAAGCTCGATCTGTCGACCATCCCACTCGACGACGCCGCGACGTACAAGCTCCTGGCCTCGGGGGAGACCAAGGGAGTCTTCCAACTCGAGTCGGACGGCATGCAGAAGCTCTTTCGAGACCTGCGCCCCGACTGCTTCGAAGACATCGTCGCCGCGGTCGCCTTGTATCGCCCCGGGCCGATGGGCGCCGGAATGCACGAAGACTTCGTCCGTCGCAAGCACGGCCTCGCCCCGATCGCGTCGCTCCACCCCGCGATCGACGACGTCGTCGCCCCGACCTACGGCGTCATCGTCTACCAGGAGCAGGTGATGGAAATCGCCCAGAAGCTCGCGGGCTACACGCTCGGCGGCGCCGACTTGCTTCGCCGGGCGATGGGCAAGAAGAAGCCCGAGGAGATGGCGAAGCAAAAGAGCGTCTTCATCGACGGCGCCAAAGCCAAGGGCGTCGACGAAGCCGAAGCCGAGCGCATCTTCGGCCTCCTCGAATACTTCGCGGGCTACGGATTCAACAAGAGCCACTCCGCGGCGTACGCGCTCATTACCTACCAGACGGCCTGGCTCAAGGCCCATTATCCGGTCGAGCTTCTTTGCGCGATTCTCACGAGCGACAAAGACCGCATCGAAAAAGTGGTTCGGACGATCGCCGACGCGCGCGCCATGGGGGTCACCGTGCTTCCGCCGGACGTCAACGAAAGCGATACCGACTTCAAAGTCGTGTACACGCATCCCGAGGGTCGCAAGCCAGCGGGCAAAGCGGCGGCCTCGAGAATCAACGACCCCGTCGGCCCCCAGATCCGCTTCGGCCTCGGGGCCGTGCGGGGGCTCGGGGGCGCCGCGCTCGAAGCCGTCTTCGAGGCGCGCCGCGACGGTCCGTTCCGCGACGTGTTCGACCTCGCCGCTCGGGTCGACGCCAAGCGCGTCAACAAGGCGGTCTTCGAGGCGCTCGTCCAGTGCGGAGCGTTCGACTCGACGTTCGAGGAACGGGGTGTGCGGCGCGCGCGTGCGTTCGCGTCCATCGATATCGCACTCGAGCGGTCGCGCGCCGCGAGCCGCGACCGCGAGGCCGGCCAAACCACGCTCTTCGGCCTATTCGACGCGGCGCCCCGGTCCGCCTCGGGCGCGACCCCCGCTCCGAGCGCGGGCGACTACGCGCCCTCCGAGCCGTGGGACCGGCGCGAAATGCTCGTGCGCGAGCGACAGTCGCTCGGCTTCTACGTGTCCGGCCACCCGCTCGATCGCTACGTGAAAGGCGACGCGGGTCTTCGCAAGGTCGGCGCCATCCCGATTGCAGAGTGCACCAAGCAAGAGGACTGGGCCGTGGTGAAGCTCGCAGGAATGGCCGAGGGCTATCGGGAGCGGATATTCCGGGACGGCGGCGGCAAGGCAGCGTTCTTCGAGCTCGAAGATCTCACCGGGCGGGTGACGGTCAAGATGCGCGGACGCGAAATCGAGCAATACGCGGGCGTGCTCGCGGGCGGCGAGCCGGTGCTCGTCACGGGAAAGGTGAGCTTCCCGCAGCGCTCGGACGACACCGAGGACGACGGCGACGGGCCGCGCGAGCCTACGATCCTGATGAACGAAGTCAGGCCTCTCGCCGAGGCGGTACGCGCGGACACACGCGCCATCGCGATCCGCGTGCGGGCCGACCGGACTCGTTCCTCGGACCTGGCCGGCTTGGCCCGCGTGCTCGCCGCGGCCAAGGGAAGTTGCCCCGTTGCGCTTCACGTGAGCTTCGAGGGGGGCGCGGAAGCCGTGCTCGGACTAGGCGAGGCGTGGCGCGTCGATGTCGGCGACGCGCTGCTTTCGGGTATCGAGCGAATCTTCGGCGAGCAAGTGGCAGAGCTCCGCTGAAGCGGGCGCGTGGGAGAAACGTTTCGCCGGGGTCCTACAAGAAGAGGAGTCCCGGCCGGCGAGCCCTGCCGCATTGATTCGAGGTGGAGACGCTGCCGGGGACCCGGGAGCGACTTTGGTCCGTGAAATCGGGTCCACCCGCGACCGGGAAGCCTCTTCCAGAGCTCAGGAAGACTCTTCCGATGCCGTGGTAGCTTCCTCCCCAGAAAGATAGGGCTCCCCCGGTGAACAGGGCGCTTCTTCCTGCGACCGGGAAGAATCTTCCCGCGACCAGGAAGATGCGTCCTGCGACCAGGAGTCCTCTTCCCGCGACCGGGCAGCCTCGTCATCGAGAACAAAACAAGCTCCCCGGGCTCGGGCGGCCTCTCCCCGGGCTCGGGTGGCCTCCTTGCCGGAGGTCGTCGCCAGTGGAAGGAGCGGCTTCGGAGCCGTCGCAGCCCCGGATCCGGCTCGGCTACGTCCCGAGCAGCGTCCCGAGCTTGGTCTCGACGGTCTCTCGGTCGTCCTGGTGCTTGACGAGCGCGCCCAGCGTCGATCGCACGATCTCCGGTTCGAGCGCGCTTGCGCCGAGTAGCACCAGCGCCCGCGCCCAGTCGATTGTCTCCGCGATCGACGGCGCCTTGCGTAGATCGAGCGAGCGCGCTCTCTCAGCGAACGTCGCGAGCTCCAGGGCGAGCGCCGCACCCAGACCGGGAACGCGCAGCTCGAGGATCGCTTGCTCGCGCGACGGCGGAGGATAGTCCACGAACGCGTGTAGGCACCGCCGGCGGAGCGCGTCGGTCATGTCCCGCGTCCCGTTGCTGGTCAGGACGAAGAGAGGACCGTTCTTCGCCCGCACGGTGCCGAGCTCCGGGATCGTCACTTGCCCCTCCGATAGAACTTCGAAGAGGAACGCCTCGAACTCCGGGTCCGCGCGGTCCACCTCGTCGATCAGCATCACCACCGGCCGCTCGCTCGTCATCGCGCGCAGAAGGGGCCTCTCGATGAGGAAGCGCCGGCTGAAAAACGCCGAGTCCGCGACCGACAGCCTATCGGCGGCCTCGGCCAGCGACGCCGAACCGACGGTTTGCGCCGCCACTTGGTCGCGCAAGAGCTGCGTGTAAAGAAGCTGCTTCGCGTAGTCCCACTCGTAGAGCGCCTTGCCCTCGTCGAGCCCTTCGTAACACTGCAGCCGGATGAGTTCGCGCGACAGCGCCGCGGCCAGGGCGCGCGCGAGGTCCGTCTTCCCGACGCCGGCGGGGCCTTCGACGAGGAGCGGGCGTTCGAGCCGGAGGGCGAGCCAGGCCACGAGCGACAGGCGGTCGTCGGCAAGATAGCCCGCGCCGGCGAGGGCGCGCGTCAACTCGCGAGCGGAGGCGAGGGGGAGCATCTCCGAGCCCGCGCTCATCGGGCTAGCCGTTGGCGCACGGCCTCGTAGAGCGCGATGGCCAGCGCCGCCGACGCGTTGAGCGAGTCGATTCGGCCTGGCATCGGAAGGCTGGCGAGCGCATCGCACGCCTGCTTGACGGTTTTTCGAAGTCCCTTCCCCTCGGCGCCGACGACGAGCACCACCGGGCCGCGCAGGTCCACGCGGTCGAGTCCCGTGCCGGCGGTCATGTCCAGGCCGATGGATGCGACGCCGCGCTCTCGCAGGGTAACCAATGCGGAGGGGAGAGACCCGACCCGACAGAGGATCGCGTGTTCGACGGCGCCGGCCGAAGCTCGGAACGTCGCGGGCGAGAGGGGCGCCGATCGATGCTCGGGCCACACGATCCCGGTGGCCCCCATCGACACCGCCGAGCGGATCACCGCTCCGAAGTTTTGCGGATCCTGCACCTCGTCGAGGGCGACGAGGAGCGCGTCGTCGCCGAGCTTCACGTCGTCGAGCGACAGAATCGCGAGCTCCGGGGCGAACGCGATGACGCCCTGGTGGCGCACGCCTCGCGCGATTCGGTCGAGCTCGGAGCGCGGTACGCGCTCGACGCGGGCCCCGTGGTCCCCGGCAAACCGGGCCACCGCTTCGAGCTGGGGAGAGGCCTCGCGGCCCTTCTCCTCGACCGCCACGCGTTCGAGCTTCGCCCCGTGGGCGCGTATGGCCTCGCGCACCGGCTGGAGACCACACACGAGCCGGCTCACGGGGAGGCTCCGGAAGCTGCGTTCAATCGCCTGCTACAGACACGAGCACAGCGGGTCGCCGGGCGTACAGTTGCAGGCCGGCTTGGTGGGTTTTTCCGCCGTCGCCTTTCTGCCGGGAGGAGGAGCAGCCGCGCCGATGGCGCCCCCTCCACCTCCACCCAGCCGCTTTTCGGGCTGCGTCGCCTGCTGCGTCTTGATCATCTCGAGCTTCTTCTGCTCGGCCTCGAGCTGCGCCTGGAGAGCGGCGATCTTCTCGGGGTCCTTGGTTTGCTCGAGCTCGGCCTTCACGCGAGCCGTTTGCTGCTCGACTTCTTGTTTTTCTGCTTCGAGCTGGTTGGCGCGCGCCTCGGCGGCGTTCTTCTGGTCCATCACGTTCTTGATGACCACGCCCGCTCCGATCGCCCCGACGAAGAAGAAGACGCCGAGCGCCACGGCGATCATCTGGACCCGCCTCTTGTGCTTGTCTTGACTGAGCGCGCGGAGCTGCCGTTCGTGGTCTTGACGCGACGTCATTTCCGCGAGCCGCGCTTGGGACTCGGCCTCGGCCTTCGCGCGCTGAATCGTCGCTTCTTGCATCGCCTGAAGCTCGGCTTGCCGGCGTTGCTCCTCGAAAGCTCGGCGCTCGCGCTCCTCTTCTTGCATGCGCAGACGAGTGGCTTCTTCTTCTTGCTTGCGCCGGATGTCGTCGAGGCGCCGCTGCTCCGCCTCGCGCGCGCGTTGCTCGGCTTCGGCCTTTTCCTGCGCTTCGCGGCTCTGCGCGTCCTGCAGGATCTCTTGGATCGAGACCATCACCGAAGTTTCTTGCCGTTCCGCCATGGTCAGTCTTTCCCTGGGCGGCGGCGCGCCGAGAAGGCCCGTTTGCCGCTCAATTCAGTCGTAACCCTAGCGAGTCGACCGCCCGCGCGCAAACGCCCACCCGCCGAGCATCCGGTGCTAAGGTGCAGCGCTACCGGCATGCCGACGAGCATCCACGCGCACATTACGGGGACAGTGTGGAAAATAGAAGTCAAGCTCGGGGACCACGTCGCCGAAGGGCAGTCGTGCGTGATCATCGAGTCGATGAAGATGGAAATGCCCGTTGAGGCGCCGAATGCCGGCGTGGTCAATGCGATCCACGTGACCGAAGGGCAGGCCGTGAGCGAGGGCGACACGCTCGTCACGCTGGCTTGACCGAGCCCCCCGCGGGGAGCCTCGAGTGCCCTGGCGACGGCTTTCTGATAGCGTTCTCCTCTCGGTGGGCTGGCGATCGACATCGCTCCTGGCGTGCGCGCTGGCTGGTTGCAGCTCTGCCGCAGCTTTGCAGGGGTTTGGCGGGCGCTGCTTTCTAGCGACCGACTGCCAGCCCGGCTTGGTTTGCGTAACCCAGGCGGACCAGACCCGGCGATGCACGAACGACCTCACGGCGATCGAGGGTACCGAGGACGCTGGCGTGGCGGTCACCGCGCCCCCCGCGCCCGTGCTCGATAGTGGTGTCTCGGTCGACGTGGGCGCCGGGTCTCCGGGGGGCGGAGACGGCGGGGGCTCAGGTGGCGACGGCGGGGGTGCTTCGGAGGCGGGCTCGGGAGGCGAGGCGGCCTCCGGGGACGATGGGGCTTCGGGGGACGACGGGGACACGGGCGCGAGCTCGGGGGATGAAGCGTCCGACGCGCTGGCTCAGTAGTAGAGGAATCGGCCACGGACCGCGCCCTCGAAGAAAATGTCCGCGCGGTCGCGCGTCGCGCGTTTCCAGGTGAGACGACCCCCGTCCGGGGAGTCTTGTCCACCCAGGTGAAATATGAACGAGTTCGTCTACCTCTACCGCAGCCCGCCGTCCCCTTCGCTCTCACCCCAGCAAATGCAGGACCGGATGCATCGCTGGAACCGTTGGTTCCGTGACCTCGAGAAGAAGGGCGCCCTCGCCAACCTCGGCCACCCGCTCGCTCACGTCGGGGGCGGCGTCGTCCGGGACCAGACGGGGGCACTGGCCGACGGGCCGTTCGCAGAAACAAAGGACATCGTGATCGGGTTCTCGGTGATCCGTACGGAGACCTTCGAGGAAGCCGTCACGTTGGCGGCCGGATGCCCGATATTCGATCAGGGCGGCGTGGTCGAAGTGCGTCCCATCGCCAGGATGTAGTGGAACTCGACGACGCCCTCTTCCGGCGCGAAGCGGCGCGGCTGCTCGCAGCTCTCACCCGAGTTTTCGGCGTCGAGCACATGGCGCTCGCCGAGGATGTCGTTCAAGAGACGCTCGCCGCGGCCTTCGAGGCGTGGAGGTTCAACGGGGTACCCGAGCACTGCTCCGCGCTCCTGATGGCGTCGGCCAAGAATCGCGCGCTCGACGTCTTCCGGCGCCAGCGGACCGCCCGCAACTTCGCGCCCGAGGTCCGACGGTTCCTCGAGAGCGAATGGACGCTGCGACCAACCGTCGACGAATTCTTCCTGCCGGAGGCGCTCAGGGATGACGAGCTTCGCATGATGTTCTCGTGCTGCCAGCCCCGCTTGAAGGAGGACGTCCAGGTCGCTCTGATCCTGAAGAACCTGTGCGGCCTGAGCGTCGACGAGATCGCCGGCGCCTTTCTCGCGTAGCCCGCGGCGATCGAGAAGCGCTCGCCGCGCTCATGTGCCTCCACGCCGCGAGGCTTCCGAGTCGGGTCGATGAGGGAGGCAACCTCCAGGCACTCCTTCGGCAAGATCGCTCGCTCTGGGATCGCTCGCTCATCGCCGAAGGCCTGGGCCTGCTCGCCGAATCAGCCGCGGGCGACGAAGTGACGGCGTACCACGTGGAAGCGGCGATCGCGGGGGTCCATGCTTCCGCGGAGAGCGCGGAGAAAACTCCGTGGGGCGAGATCGTCGCCCTCTACGATGCGCTCTTGAAGCTTCGCCCGTCACCCGTGGTTGCGCTGAGCCGAGCCATCGCGATCGCGCACTACGCGGGACCAGCCCAGGGTCTGGAGGCCATCCGGGCCATCGAGGACGTGCGTCTCCTGTCCTCGTACCCGTTCTACCCAGCCGCCCTCGGCGAACTCGACTTGCGCGCCGGAGACCCAAGGGCCGCACTACAGCACCTTCGCGCCGCTCTCGCGCTCGCACGCAACGACGGCGAGCGCCGCTTCCTTGAGGAACGGATCGCGGCATGCGACGCGTCGCGAGCCGACTGAAGAACGAATCCCGGCGACTTCGAAAAACCTGTCCGGCGAGCGGCATCCCGCGCGTTTACCAGGCAAGAACGCAGGCGAACGACGCCGTGCGAGAAGAGACCAACCCGACGCAGGAGAGAACGATCATGAGCCATCCCATTCATCTGGAAGTTTCGTTGCCGGCGAGCCCCGAGCGCTACTACGAGCTCCTCATCAACGGCGCCAAGCTTGGCGATGTGACCGGCCAGCCCGGCAAAGGCGGCGGAAGCGAAGGCGCGTACTTCGAGCTCTTCGGAGGCTGGCTCCAGGGCCGGCAGATCGAGCTCGGGAAAAACGAGCGGGTCACGCAGGCGTGGCGCTTCCGAGACTGGGATCCGGGCGTGTACTCGATCGTCCGTTTCACGCTCGAGCCGGAGGGGAAGGGCACCAAGCTCACGATGGACCAGGACGGCGTTCCGGCCGAATTCGTCGAGCACGTCCGGACCAACTGGAAGGGCTTTTACTTCGACCCGCTCGCGAAGGTCACGGCGTAGGGAGCGCGGCGTTGGGCGGTGAGCGTCAGACCTTCGAACCTCAGATTTTCCGTTCTGTGAGCCTGGTGTAGGCGAACGCACGGCGGGCGTCTCGCGAGAATGCGGACGCGGTCAGGACGAAGCGGGGAAGACCAGGCGCTCGGCGCTAAGATGCCCCGAGTGGACGGCGACCGACAGGTGAAGGGCGGGGCGGCGGTCTGGCCGCTCCTGCCGATCGCCCCTGCGATCGTCCTCCTCTTGGGGATCGCCGTCGCCGTCGGCATAGGCGCTCTTGGACTCTCCAACCTCGCGGCGCAGAGCGACCGGCGCGCCGCCGAGCGAGCGGAGCTCCTCGCGGCGACGATGGCGGCACGAATCGCCCCGATGTCCGCCGAGGATCGGCTGGAGACGCTCCAAGCCGCGGCGAGAAAGACCGGCGCCGAGCTTGCCGTCGTCACCCGAGGCGGGGACGTGGTCCTCGATGCCAGTCTGGGTCGTACGAAAACGGCCGAGCTCCGGCGTGCGGTCGCGGAGCGCGAGGGGGAAACGACGACCGGTCTCGGGCGGGCCCGATTTGCCGCCCGGGCGCTCGAGTCGCCCGACGCGACGAGCTTCGTCGTGGCTTTCGTTCGTGCGCCGAGCACGCCGGAGGGCGGCCCCGCGCTACTTCGCGCGCTCCTGGCCCTCACGACGCTCCTCGTCGGCGTGGCCGCCGCGGTGGCATACGCAGTGGCACGCGACGCCAACAAGGACGTCGAGTTCGTCGCGGGACACGTGCTCGACATGCTCCAGGTGCGCACCGAACCGACCGGGGCGCCCGTGCCGGTGCGGACGATGGACGAGGTGGGCGCGCTCACGGTGGCGTTCAACGAGCTGGTCGAGCGGTTCACCGCCGCGCAGCGCGTTTACCAAAGCGATCTCGAGCGCGTCCACGCGGGCGATCGAGACCGAGCCGCGTTCCTGGCAGCGGTCAGCCACGAGCTTCGCAGTCCGCTGAACGCCATCCTCGGCTTCGCCGATATTTTGGTCGCCGAGGTCGACGGCCCGCTCTCGCCCGACGCACACGAAGAGGTGCAGCAAATCCTGGGGTCCGGCAAGCACCTGCTCGACCTCATCAACGACATCCTCGAGCTGAGCGCGCTCGAGAGCGGTCAGCTCAAGCTCTCGCGCGCACGCATCGACCTGGCGGCGATTGGTCTGGACGTCGTCCGAGAAGCCGCCGGACTGGTCGGCGCCCGTCCGGTGACCGTCCGAACGGAAGGAGAAGCCGCGGTCTTCGCCCGCGGGGATCCAAAGCGCGTTCGCCAGATCGTGACGAACCTCGTCGGGAATGCGATCAAGTTCACGCAAGCGGGCGAAGTGGTCGTCGAGACCGGGCACGAGGGGCGTTTCGCGCGTCTGAGCGTCCGCGACACGGGGCCCGGCATCAGCCCCCAGCAGCGCGCGCTCCTCTTTCAAGAGTACAAGCAGACGACCGAAGAGCGCGCACGGCGTCGCGGCACCGGACTCGGGTTGGCCATTTCCCGGCGTCTGGCGCTCATGCACGGGGGCACGATCCAGGTCGAGAGCGAGCTCGGTCGCGGGTCGACGTTCAAAGTCTTGTTGCCCGCCTGGGAGGGCATTCTTTCGCCCCGACCGGGGCGCGTCGACCCGTCCATTGTCGGTCGCAAGCGGTCCTCCGGTGACGCATCGCGGGGCGACGCGTCGTGAGGAACGGCGCCCGCGGCCTCCCGGCTCGTCTGGTCGCGATCCAGGTGATGGCGTGGGGGACGACCGGTTCGCTCGTGGCGGCCTTCGCGCCGCGGCTCCTCCTCTTGGAGCCCGCCGTAGTCTCGGGCAGCGCAGCGATCGCGGTGTGGGGGTGCTTCGCGACCATCGCCGTGGTCGCGGCAGCGACGCTCGTCGCCATGCGGCGTCTGCCGCCGGTCCTCGACGGGCTGGCGGCGGGCAGTCCGCCGGTGGCCGAGGTCGAGGTTCTGGCGCTCCACGCGATGCCCGCGCGACTCGTGGCCCTCGGGTTCGGCGCGACCATCCTCGTGGCGGCCAGCACCCTGCTCCGGCCGCTCCGGCCGGCCGCGAACGATCTGGCAACACAAACGGAGCTCGTCTTCCTCGCCGTCACGATGGGGAGTGTCGCGGCTCTTCCGGCCTATGTCGCCATGCGCGCATCGGTCGCTCGCGTGATGGAACTCGTGCCCGTCGCTACGGCGCGCACGGCGACCGAACTGCTCCACGCCCGCCGGTTCGGCGGGACGGGCGTGAGGCATCGCTTGCTCGCCGCCGTCGCGGCCCCCGTCGCCTTCGTGGCCCTCGGCGCGTCGCTGCTCGTGCAAGCCCATTTGCGCGCGTTCGACGCTTCCTCGCGACAGGACGAGGGGGCCGAGCTCGCGCGCGGCGTGTTTGGATCCGTCGGCTGGGACGCGCGAGGCGCGCGCGCGGCCGCCCAGGCGGCGCGTGCACGCGGCTTCGAGATTTTTCTGGACCGCTCGCCGGGGTCGTTCGGCTCGTTCCACGACCCCGCCGGGAACACGCTCCTCGACGTACCGCTCGCCGACGGGCACGCGGTCGTCCGCTACCGGACCGCGCGCGTCGGCCCCGGAACGGGGGCATACCTCGCGCTGGCACTCGCCTCGGTCGCGATCGCGGGGGTCCTCGGATGGCGCATCGGCCGTGCCTTCGCCGCGGACGTTGCCCTGGCCACGCGCGAAATCGAGTCGACCGGCGTGGCGGATGTCTTGCGCGGCGGGCGAATCCGGGGTCGCGCGAAGTTTCAGTCGGTCGCGGCCCTGATGAAGGCGACCGACGAGCTCGGGGGGGTCTTTCGCGAATTCGCGAGCGCCCAGCAGCGAGCGATCGATGCGCGGGTGGCGACCGAGCGAATGCGCGGGCTCTTCCTCGCTTCGATGAGTCACGACCTGAAGGCACCCCTCAACGCGATCCTCGGGTTCGCGAACCTCGTCTCCCGCGGGGAGCTCAGCTCCGCGCAGCGGGAGAGCATCGGGATCATCGAGCAGCGCGGGCGCGAACTGCTTTACCTCATCGACACGATTCTCGACGCGGCGCGAGTCGAGGCGGGCGAGTTGACCGTCTCGCAGGACTGGGTGCGAATCGACGACGTCGTGACCGCCGCGGTCCTCGAAGCGCGCGATCTGACGATCGGCCTCGCCGTGGACATCACCGGCGAGATCCAGCCCGACGTCCCGCCCATTTTCGTGGACGCCGCGCGCCTCGGACAGGCGCTGACGGCGATGATCTTGGTCGCGACCCGCTTCGCCGATCACGGTCACGTCGTCGTGCGCGCGGCGCTGCCCGCGGTCGAGGCCCGGCTGCGAATCGACGTTGAGGTCACCGGACGCGTCATCGCCGCGGCCGACCGCAAGAAAGTCTTCGACGCGTTCACGCAGGCCGATCGCGCGCGCCGCCACGGAAGCCTCGGCCTGGGGCCTTCGCTCGCGCGCGCGATCGTGGAGTTGCACGGCGGAGAGATCGACGTCGAGACCACGGAAGCGGGAGGCACCGTGTTCCACATGTGGGTGCCGAGCGCGCGACCGTCTCTGGCGCCGCCGCCGCCTTCGTAGGCTCTCAGAGCGATTTCAGGTATTCGACGAGCTCCCGATGCTCGTCATCGGTGAGGCCGAGGGAGAACTGCGTGTTGAAGTGATTGACCACGTCGTCGAGCGTCGCAAAGCGCCCGTCGTGGAAGTAGCCGCCTTTGCCCTGGGCAAAGAGTCCGCGAAGGATGCACGGCCGATAGCCCTGGTTGGGCGAACGGTCGGCCTGGAACGAGTCGATGCCGATCACCGACGCGGGCACGAGGTTGTACCCGGGCGTCGTGTTGAGGGGCGGCACGTGGCATCCGCTGCACTTGGCCTTGCCGGTGAAGAGCGCCTCGCCCAGCTCCGCGGCCGCCGCATCGAACGATCCCGCCGGCGGCCTCGGAGCGGTCAGCGACTCGACGTACGCGAGGAGCGACGAGAGCTTGGGCGTGCTGAGGTCCGGGCTGCTGACGATGTGCGAAAAGCCGTTTGCCGCAGCCACGGGGAATTGCGTCGCGTTTTTCAGGCGTGAATCGGAGAGGGTCCCCTGACCGTGGAGCTCGAGGTTGATGACCACCGGCAACCAGGTCGCCAGGCTCCCGTAGCCGTTCCAGGTGACGAGTCCGGATCCGCGAATGTCGAAAAGCGCGGGAATCAGCGTCGCCGCGGGTCCTCCGTCGGGGCGCGCCGTCTGCCCGTCGAGGATGATGAATGCGTCGAACTTGCCGGGGCCCCAGCTGTTCAGGGTCGCGCGCAAGACGTCCGCCGTCGTGCCGAGGATGCTGGCGAACGCGGCGAGGTTCGGCGAGGTCGCGATGATCGCGCCAGGGTTCAAGTCGCGGTTGGGCCAACCGTCGAGCAAGTGTCCAATCCCTGAAGCGAAGCTGTCGTCGACGGTCGAGTGGCAGAACGAGCACTGCAACCCCAGGTTCTGAATGCTGCCCTGTTCGTCGAAAAAGCCCGTCATGCCGACGACCGCGTTCAGCTTCAAGAGCGCGAGCGTGGTGGCCGGATCATCGAGGTTGACCCGACCCGCCTTGAGGTCTCGGCGGAGCGACTCCGGGAGCGCGTTCACGTCCACCTTGATCCCGAGCGAGAGTGCCGTGTTCGGCGAAACGCCCGCGCCGACGCCTCCGTTCGCCGATCCGGCGATGACCTGATGCAAGAGAAGCTTTTGACCCCAGAACGCCTCATCACCGAACGTCTCGTATCGAAACGTGTGGCGCCCCTGGTGTATGGCCGCGAGCGCCTGGATGTCGGTGTCGACGTCGAAGACCGCTTGCAGCCGACCGCCGCCCGATGTCGAGTCGGCCGGGGAAGCGAGCGCCGCGCGCTCGATCGGTGCCGTCGTTTGCGCCTTCGGATTGCCGAAGGCGGCTGCGCCGAGGAGCGCCGCGACGAGGACCGCACCGCCGATGATCCCCGCCCTTCGGAATGCTCGCCGGCCGATCGCGCCAGCCGTCTTGAAATCAAACATGGTCTCCCTCCTCGCAAGTTGTTAATGAGACACAGAGTCGAGTCCAATCGCGTGCAACGTGGACAATTCGGCCCGAGCGTCAAACCGGGCGTTTCTTCCCGTGCATATGGACGCTCGGATGGCCGCGTGGAGTCAAGTGACTATTTGGACGCGGCCGTGCGGCGACTTCCGACCGGGACCCGATGCATGTTCCCCGCCGGCATGCATCGCGAAGCCCGTTAAGCTCGCTCTGCGTATACATCCCGGGTGAATGGTTTTCGCC
>JBAULD010000567.1:0-1528 GCA_049578005.1 Polyangiaceae bacterium | reverse complement strand
AACCCTGCGCTGCGCAAGGCGCTCACGCGATAGAGGACCTTCGTACCGGCGCATCCCATCGGCACGGCGATCCATTTTCCGTCGTGCATGCAGTACGAAGCACAAACGTCGTACCAGCCTCCGTATTTGTTTCCGAGATAGGTACAGACGTCCGTGACGTCGACCAGTTTGTCCGGATACTGGTGCGCGTCTTCGAACGTGGAGATGATGATATCTGGACCGCTCCCGACGTTTGCGGCGACCGCGGCCTTGGGCCGTACGTCTTCCCATCCCTCTTGGTCCACGCGGACTTCGACCCCGGTCTTTGCCGTGAACTTCCGAGTGTTGGCCGTCCACGCCTCTTCGTCGCCCTGCGCGAAGCGCTTCCACCGGAGGACCCTGAGTCTCGCGTCCTTCTCGGGCACCCACATCCCAGGGGCGGACGGCGTCTCCCGAGAGCTCGTCGATGGCTTGTGGCAGTGCGCGCTCCCAACGGCGAGGGTGCCGGCGGCGGCCCCAACGGTCGTCTTCAAGAAATCCCGCCTCGAAAAGCTCGGCATGCGCACCCTTGGTACCAGAACGATCATATGCCGAGCGACTCGCCCGACTGCGCGTCGAACACGTGAGTGCGTTCATGGTCCGGAAGCAGCGCAATCGTCTGTCCGGCTCGGAATTCGCGCCTCTCTCGAAAGAGCGCCGTGACGTCGACGGCTCCTTGTGGCCCGTTGAACTTGCAGAATACTTGGGTGTCCGCACCTGTCGGCTCGACGACGACGACCCGCGCGCTGAGGCCGGCGGTCCCGGCCGCGAGCGAAAAATGCTCGGGACGGATGCCCAGGGTAACTCTTTGGCCGTCGGCCCCGCCGACCGCGGAGGGCGCCACCACGGCGACTCCATCGGAGAGCTCTACGCGGACCGTTCCGTGCCTGCGCCGAAGGACGCCCGGGAGCAAATTCATCGCCGGCGAGCCGATGAACGCAGCAACGAAGACGTTCGCGGGCCGGTCGTAGAGTTCCAGGGGCTTTCCTCGCTGCTCGACGATGCCGTCTCGCATGGCCACGATTTGGTCGGCCATCGTCATTGCCTCTATTTGGTCGTGGGTCACGTAGACGGAAGTCGTTTTGAGTCTCTGGTGAAGCTCTTTGAGCTCCGTGCGCATCGTCGTGCGCAAGTTCGCGTCGAGATTGGACAGCGGCTCGTCGAACAAGAAGACCCGTGGTTTTCTGACGATCGCGCGTCCCATTGCGACGCGCTGGCGTTGGCCGCCTGAAAGCTGACGCGGAAACCGATCGAGCAACCCAGAGAGCGCCAGAATTTCTGCGGCCTCTCCGACGCGTCGGTCGATCTCCGCGCGCCGGTGCTTGGCGAGCTTCAAGCTGAACGCCATGTTCTCGCGCACCGTCATGTGGGGATAGAGGGCGTAGTTCTGGAAGACCATCGCGATGTCGCGCTCGTTGGGAGGAGCTCCGTTGACGACTCTGCCGCCGATTTCGATCTCACCGTGGGTGATTTCTTCGAGGCCTGCGATCATGCGTAGCAGAGTCGACTT
>JBAULD010000566.1:0-4804 GCA_049578005.1 Polyangiaceae bacterium | reverse complement strand
GCTTTCGATTGTGACCGTGCGGCTGGGTGTACGCTTCTACGGCTACGGGTTCACGATGGCCACGGCGGCGATGAGTCTCCTCGGGCTGGCGCTGCTTTCACGACGATTCGACCGTCTGGAGTTTGCGACGTTCGTGGGACGATGAAGGTCGTGTCGACACGCTGGCAAAAATCGAGAGAACGGAGGTTCGTCCCGACCTGCTGTGTCGTGGTAATGAACCCTCGATCGCGGGAGGACGCCAATGCGGATGACGCCGTACTTGTATTTCAAGGGACAGTGCGAGAGTGCGCTGAGGTTCTACGAGGCGTGCGGGTTGGGGCAGATTCGCGAGCTCAGACGATACGAAGGAACGCCGTTGGGCGAGCGCGAGAGCGGCGCGTGGCGCGATAGAGTCTTGCATTCAGTTTTCGAGGGTCCCTCGCTTCGGCTTTGCGCATCCGACGGGTCGGACTCCGAACCGATGAAGGGATGCGCGCTCTTCGTGGAGTTCGAAGATGGCGAGTCGGCAAAGACGTTATTCGAGTCTCTCTCGGCCGGCGGTCGGGTCACCGTGCCGTTCAAGATGCAGTTCTGGGGCGACCAATACGGGAACTTTACCGACAAGTTCGGCGTGCAATGGGCGGTGAGCGGCCCACACCACCGATAGCCTCGGCTGAAACGTCCGGGGAACTGTTGTGTACGGTCCGGCACGCGGCTCGCAGCGTCCGGGACATGGCCACCCAATCCCAACCGCAAGGCAATGGACAGTTCTTCGACGTCGAGCAGGTCCGTCGCGACGCGGAAGACTCGATGCTGAACGGCGCCGTGACGGCAGACTATCCGCTCGACCTCGCCAGAACTTACGAGCTGATGAACCAGGCGCTCGCCAGCGAGATCCTCTGCGTCCTTCGCTATCGCCACCACCAGGTGATCGCAAAGGGCATCAACTTTCCGCAGGTCGCCGCTCAGTTCGACGAGCACGCGACCGACGAGCAAGAGCACATGATGACCATCGCCGCACGGATCGATCAACTGGGCGGCGATCCTGACTTCAGGCCGTCCACCGTGGGGACGCGCGCGGCAACCGAGTTCGGCAAGAGCGACGTTCTCTCCGAGATGATCAAGGAAGATCTGGTGGCCGAGCGCGTCGCCATCGAGATTTACCGCAAGATCATCCAGTGGTTCGGCAACGCCGATCCGACGAGCCGCCGGATGTTCGAGAAGATCCTGGCCGACGAAGAGGACCACGCCAACGATCTCTCCGATCTCCTGACCGTGGTCGAACCCGGCGCTCGGAACACGTCGCGATGAGGCGGTTTTCGCTCTTGTGATTGGCCTTCGGAGTCGGGTGTTCCGTGCCGCGGGAACTCGACGCGAATGCGGTGTTTGCACGACCGTATCCTTCAGGTCGCACCATGACTCCGGCGCCGCGGCCGGAGACCAAGTCTTCCGTTCCGTGCCATACTCGGAACCTGAGTGAGCACTCCTCGCCGCCCTCTTCGACCGCTTCCGACGCCACCGCCTGCCCGCGCGATCCCATCCTCCAAGGCCACCTCCCCAGTCCTTGAAGAATCCGTACCGCCCGAAGAGCCGCCCTCCTCCCCGAGGACGGGTCCCTTCGCCGTGGCGGGTGCTGGCGGGCCGCTCACGCCGAGGGCAGCTTCCTCGTTCGCGGCGGCGCCCGAGGGGCCCCCCACGATGCTGCGTCGCGACGAGCAAAGCGTGGCGACCGTGCGACAATTGATCGACACAGTCTCGATTCCGCGGCTCTCTCTGACTGTGGAGCGCGAGGCGGGCAAATCGGTCGCTCGCAGCGTCTTCTTCGACGGAGACTTTTGTAGGATTGGGACGCATTCGTCCAATGACCTCGTGCTGCAGGATTCGGCGGTGTCTCGGTTTCACTGCCGCCTTCTTCGCGAAGAGGGTGCGTGGCGCGTGCGTGACTGGGGGTCGCTGAACGGGACGCGGCTCGAAAACGTGCGCATTCGCGACGCAGACCTCCCGCATGACGCGACGCTCGCGCTCGGCGATTCCGTCGTCCGTGTCCGCGCAATCGCGCCGGCGGAAGAGGCAGTCGTGCCGAACATCCCTGCCTTCGGACAGCTCGCGGGTACCAGTGTGGCGATGCGCAAGCTCTTCGCGCTTCTCGAGAAGGTAGGGCCGAGCGACATCAACATCCTCATTGAAGGCGAGAGCGGCACCGGCAAGGAGCTCGTCGCAAACGAAATTGTTCAGCGCAGCCCGCGTGCAGAGCGTTCGTTCGTAGTGGTCGACTGCGGGGCGATCAGCCCGAGCCTGGTCGAGAGCGAGCTGTTCGGTCATGTACGCGGCAGCTTCACGGGGGCCGACCGCGATCGTGTCGGCGCGTTCGAGGCCGCCGACGGCGGAACGGTGTTCCTCGACGAAGTGGGAGAGCTTCCGCTCGAGCTCCAGCCGAAGCTTCTCCGCGCGATCGAGGCCCAGGAGATCCGCAGAGTGGGCGAGACGCGCACGCGCAAAGTGAACGTTCGCGTCGTCAGCGCAAGCAATCGCGACCTCGAGCGGGAGGTGAACCGCGGGGGATTCCGAGAGGACCTGTACTTCCGTCTCGCCGTCATGTGCGTCCGCGTTCCGCCGCTGCGCGAGCGGTTGGACGATCTCATCATCCTCGTGAGGGTCTTTCTCCAGGCCCTCGGCGTTCCGGACGAAGAGCGTCTCTTCACGGCCGCAGTGCTCGCTGAAATGGCGCGCCACGACTGGCCGGGGAACGTGCGCGAACTAAGAAACTACGTGGAGCGCTCCGTCGTTCTCCGGAAGGCGAGCCCGACGATCCGCCGGGGATCCGTGCCCGCCACCGGCGGAGCTCCGCTTGCAGACATCTCCGTGCCGTTCAAGATCGCCAAAGACGGGGCGATCGACGCGTTCGAGCGCGCATACCTCACGGCGTTGCTCGATGCCGCGGCGAACAACATGAGCAAGGCCTCGCGAATGGCCGGAATGGACCGGATGTATCTGCACCGTCTCGTCCAGAAGCACGGCCTTCGGGGCGGCGGGTCGGCCGGAAGCGCGCCTCCGTTCGGTGGGCTCCCCTCCTAGCGCGTGATACGCTCGGACGCGTGGACGCGACGAAATCGATCGCGGACCTCGCCGCGCGCGCCGAGGGGCTCCGCTTGCTCGTGCTCTACGGATCCCGCGCTCGAGGGGACGGCCGTCCGGATTCGGACTGGGACTTCGCCTTTCTCGGAACGGCGCGTTTCGACGAAGAGGGTCTTCGCGCCGAGCTCGTTCTACTTCTCGGCACGGACCGAGTCGACCTCGTCGATCTGTCGCGCGCCGGCGGTTTGCTCCGGCATCGTGTCGCGCGCGAGGGTCGCGTCCTCCACGAAGCCGAGCCGGGCGTATTCGAAGCGTTTTGGATCGAAGCGGTCTCTTTCTGGTGCGATGCGGCGCCCATCGTGTCCGAGGGCTACGAAGCCGTCCTGGCAGAGCTCGGCCGGTGAGCAGCCTCGATCGACAGCTACTTGCCGAGAAAACGGCCGCCGTGGAGCGTCATCTGACGCGGGTCGCGGCGCGGTTGCCCGCGCACGCGGCCGATCTCTTGCCGTCCAGCGACGCATCGGACGCGGTGGTCCTCCACCTCTGGCAAGCCGTTCAAATCGTGATCGATTTGGCGTTGAGCTGCTGCCTGCACGAGAAGCTCGGAGCCCCCTCCACGTACGCGGACGCGTTTCGACGGCTGGCCGAAGCAGGCTTTCTCGATGCAAAGCTGGCGGAGCGCCTTACGCGTGCATCCGGATTTTGCAATCGCGTGGCTCACGCGTACGAACGTCTCGACATGGCGAAGGTCCACGAGGCCGCGTTGAGCGGGCCGGAGGATCTGCGCGAGTTCTTGCGAGTCCTCCGGGACCGATGAAGATGGGCTCCGGTAAGTCCTGCGCCTGCGTGCAAACGGTGGGATGCCGGAAGAAAGCTCATTCGACGTCGACCAAAGAATCGTCGCGGGTTTTCTCGCTGCGACCGCGCACTGGCCCTGCCGTTGCATGCTAGCGCCGCCTATGAACGTCCATCCGGTGCAATTCCATGTCGAGCCCTCGCGGATGCAGCGCGTGCAAGTGGTCGTCCGGCTCGCACTCCTCGCCGCGCTCGCCGTGATCGGGTGCTCCTCGGTCTACTGGCTGCTCTATCTCGCGCTGCCGGCGGGTGCCGCCTTGTTCCTCTCGCGCGACGGGGCGGAGCGCTATCTCGGGGAAGACTCTCGGGGGGTCCTTCGCGTGCTTCGGTGGCTCGCAGGCGCCTATGCGTACCTCTGGCTTCTCACCGACGCCCTGCCGAACGCGGACGTCCGCGGGCCCGTCGAGTTGACGGTGGAGGTCGGCGGGAGGCCGACCGTAGGGTCGGCGCTGCTTCGCCTCGCCACGAGCCTGCCGGCGCTCGTTCTGCTCGCCGTCCTTTCCATCGCGGCTTCGCTGCTCTGGATCGTAGGGGCCATCTGGATCCTGGTGACCGAGCGGATGCCCCCGGCGATCGCGGATTTCATCGCGATGAAGCTGCGGTATCAATTCCGGGCGGTCGCCTATCACCTTTCGCTGGTCGAGGCGTATCCGAGTCTTCCGGAGGAGCCGCTGTCGCATTCCCCGCGATCGACGGTTTGACCTTACGTCCCTTTCTTCGAATAAAGCGCCCGGACCATCGCCAAGTCGCGCGGACCAAGTTCGCGTAGGACGACGAGAAGGGCAACGTACGCGGCACCCGCCGCCAGCGCGAGGACCGGCGTCATGAGTCGTCCGACGCGCGGCGCGACGAGCCCGAAGGCGACGCACGCGGCCAGGGCCACGCCGGTTCGCAC
>JBAULD010000565.1:0-5002 GCA_049578005.1 Polyangiaceae bacterium | reverse complement strand
ATAGTTGCCAGCGCCGCCGTCGCAGGTGGACGGCGAAGGCGCGACCCCGACGAAGTGGTCGCCCTCGTCCACCGTGAAGACGAAGAGCGTGTTCGACTGGTTGATGCCGTCGGCGGCCAGGCGGGTGAAGAAGTTCGCGAACGCCTGGTCGTAGTTCGCGAGCTGCTGCTCGTAGCCTTGCTGGCCTGGTCCGTACGCGGCTTGACCGCTGCCGTCGACGCCGTGGTTGTCGTGCGCGTCGGCGATGTAGGCGAAAGTCACGGGAATCCCGTGCTCCTGCATGGCGGCGACGTAGGCGAGCGATACCGCCGCAGTCATTCCGTCGAAGCCGGGGAAGCCAGGGTTTCCGTTCACGTCCGTGATCGGGTTGCCGAGCAGGTCGGTCAGCGCCACCCCGGCGTCGCCTCCGGTGAGGAGCGGGTCGATCTGCTGCGTTCCGAAGAGCCCGAGGAAGCCGCTGTAGTTCTGTGACGCCGGGAGATTGTCCGGCTCGCCCGACGCGCAGAGCGGCGAGCCCGCGGCGCAGTGGACGGCGATCCCTTCGAGGTCGGTTGCGGCCTTCGAGGAGTTGGTCCTGGCCTCGGTGTACTGCGGCGAGCTCGTACCGAACACGGTTGCGACGTCGCCGAACGCGCTCGTGCTGACGCTCTCGAGCTCCATGTCCGCTACGGCGATCGCACCGAAGTTGCAGCCGCTGCGCGTGTACGGGATCCAGGGCGCCGGCATGTTCGTGCCATCCGGCTGCGTGAGGTTGTAGACGTTCGTCGCGACCGTGTCGGTCCAATATTGGAATGTGCTCGGGAAGCTGAAGGAGCCCGACGCGTTCGTCCGAACGTAGCTATTGCTCACCGTCTGCCCGTGCCGATCCGGGTAGACGCCGGTGAGCGAGGAAAGAATTCCTCCGCCCGTGTGCGAGATGAGGATGGTATGGTCGTTTGCCATCATCGTCCCGTTGCCGCGGATGAAGTTCAGGAGGTGCGGCATCTGCTGAAGGTCCGAGGCGACGTTCGGCACGTCTTGCGACAGGTGCGTGTTGTCGAACTGCACGTAGATGACGTGCTGAATCGCGCCGCCAGGGCCGAGCGCGCAGGCGGTCTGGCCCGCGGCGTTGCACTGCACCTGGGCCGTGAACGTCGACAAGGCCGGGTTGCACGAGCCGCTGTCGGGCACCGAGCCGTCGCCGACGGTCAGTGTCACGGTGACCGGGCCGGGCGCGGTGCAGGTGAAGCCCGTGTTCTGCGCGGTGGGCGCGGAGAACGTGCCGCTCGGGGCTGACCAGGCGTACGTGACCGCCCCGCCGTTGGGAGCGACCGCCGTCGACGTGAGGTTGATCGAGCTGCCGACACTCGTCTGCGACGGCATGGCAGAGATGCTGTTGACGGTGGCGCAGGCGTAGATCTGGCCGCCGACGGCGACCGAGCCCGCGTCTGGCGCCTGAGCGACGCAGGTAACGTTTGCCGTGACGCTGGTTGTCGTTCGCGCCGTGACGGCGAACGTCGCGCTTCCCGCGCACGTCGATATGCCGTCCGTGGTCGTCCCCGACAGAGCAATCGTGTATCCCGAGCCGGCAGGGATGCCGCCGACGAGGAAGCTAATCGCCGAGCTGTTCTGGATGTTGTCCGAGCCCTGCTGAACGACCGTCGTCGCGCCGTTCGGGCCCGTGATGACCCAGTTGATCGTGTTGAGCGTCTCGCCGCCTGGAAGCGTCAGCGCCATACCCAGCGAGCCCGTCTGGTCTGTAGCGGCGGGTTGGTTCGCGGCCGGGCGCGCGGGTGTTTCCGTACCCTGCGACTGCGATGTGCTGGAGCAGCCCTGCTGGGCGGCGAACGCGGTGGCCAGACCCGCGGCGGCCGCGAACGAGGCCTGTCGAGCGATGGATTTTCTCAGCAACAGCATTCTGGTGTCTCCCGTGGAAGCAGCGGTCGTTTTCCGCGGCTAGCGCAAGAAGCGCACCGGCATTTTGGAGGGGCTCGGACCGCGCGTTTTCGCCGTTATCTGGCCTTTCAACGGGCCACGCTCCGCATTGGGGTGCCCGGTTATTGGAGGCCGGCTTCTGATTTTCGGGCGATGCCGCGAGCCCTGAGCGGAAATCCGACCCGCCCTAGATCGCGGTGACGACGATCTCCCGACCCGTGGTGTGTCGCACGTGGACGAGAAATCCGCCGCCGGCGAGAGGTCGCTCGCTGTAGCCGTCCGAGTCGAGGACCCTTCGCTCGTCGAGGCGAACGCCGTCCACGAGGACGGTCGTCGGCCGAAACGTCAGCCGCAGGGTCTCTTCTGCGGCCGCGTCGAACGTCTTCCAACGGACGCGACCCTGTCCGTACTCGATGTGGCCCACGATGGATGTCGACCGCAGCAGGTGATCTTCACGGCGAGGAGCCCAGTCGGGCACGGCGGCCATCGCCACGAGAAAGTGCCGGATGTAATCGCCGTATCCGTCGCTGAACCACCAGCCTTCGTTGGCGTCCTCCGAGACGGCGACGATGCCGTCGTCGCGGCAAGCATAGGTAGCCCAGTTCAAAGAACGGCTCGCGCGTTCTCGCGAATCTCCGTCGCCGGTAGCCTCGGACCAGAGCGCGAGCGTGGCCCCGAAGCGGGCCGTGTGGCTCGCCATCTTCGCGACGTCGTCGCGCTGCTCGCTGATGACCATGGCACCCCACTGGTTGCCTTGCTCGGTGGGGGTGTCGCCGCCGAATTGATCAGCGGTCCATCGGAGCAGATGGGCGACGTGCTGTCGCCAGCCAGGGTCGGCATTCGGATGGGACATCAGCCACCGCGCCGTTCTCATGCTCGCGTATTGGTTCGGATTCAAGGTGACGTCCGCGTGGATGTCGACGTCCTCGAAGTAACCGCTCCATGCGTCGTCGACGAGCGGCACGCTCAAGAGCCACTGACGGGCGAGCGCCCCGGCGTGTACGTAAGCTTCGACTCGCCCGAGCCCTTGCCGCGCGAGCTCTTCGAAAAGCAAAAGCGCTCCGATGACGTTCGACGAATACTCTTCACGCACGACGTTCGTCTTTGCGTAGACCCGGAACGGCCAGGGCGACATCGTCCGATTGCCTGCCCGAACGTGCGTCGCAAGGGCGTCCGCGCAGGACAGCGCGGCGTCGCGGAAGGCGACGTCGCCGGTCGCCTCGAACATCTGCAGGTACGCGTAACCGAGCTCACCGACCTTGTCGGGTTCGATCACGCCGATTCCGTCCCCCCGCCCGCAGAAGTCGCACCAGCTGTCGTCGGCGCCTTGGTAGTCGAGATCGCCCGCTCCGGAGCTGGCGAACGGAACCCGAGGCCAATCCCAGCCTTCGGGCGTCGTTCCGTGGGCGATCTGATAGGCCAGCGCCGTGCGGGCGACGTCGATCGCGCCAGCGTCGCCGCTGAACGCATACCAAAGCACGGCCGAGTCGGTCAGCATGGCGTAGAAGCCAGCTGGGTTGTGCGGCCAGGCGACGCCTTCGGACGTAGCCGGATCGAAGCGCGAAAAGGTCAGCCACGTCTTCAGCCCGTTGTCCTGAACCGGGAACTTCGTTTCGAGCGCCGTCCAGGCGAGGCGAGCAACGTGCGTGTACGGCGAGTCCTCGCTCGCCCAGGACACGAGCCTGTGACGGCGATCGAGCCGGACCGGCCGGCCAAAGAGCAATTGCGTCGTTGCGTATCCGGATTCGGGCTCGAGCAGCGCCCAGGCCCCGAGGGCGATGAGCGCCAGAGCCGACCGGCGAGGCAGGCGGAGGACAGGCATCGGTTGCGAAGTCTAGCCCGGCACGGGCGCGCCGGACGGCAGGGCCGGCTGCGCCAGCGGTTTGCGGGAATGACTCGCGTTCCGGGGCGCGCGCCTTGACGGTCGCGCGACGCCGCTATAGATATATCTAAACGACACATCGGGCCGATGCGTCGAACATGTGCCCATCGGCCCGGACCACATGGAGGGTCCATGAACCGAGTGCTCTGGTCCGCACACTTCGCCCACCGCGGAGGCCCGTATGGGCGCCCGTTCGGACGGCCTGACTTTTCCGAAATGTTCGGCGGGCCGCCCCCCCGGGCCGACCGCGGGATCGTCCGGTATCTGGTTCTCGATGCCATCGGCCGGCAACCGAGGCACGGGTATGAAATCATTCAGACCATCGAGGAGCGCAGCTCGGGCACCTATCGTCCGAGCGCCGGCGTCATCTACCCGACGCTTCAAATGCTCGAGGAGCTCGGTCACGCGCGCATCGAGGAAAGAGATGCGCGCAAGGTCTATGCCATTACCGCGGAAGGAAAGCGCGAACTCGCGGAGCACGCCGACGAAGTCGAAGACTTCTACCAGAACGCGGAAGAGGGCTCCTGGGAGGACTTTGCCGACGAGCTCCGCGATCTGACCCGACGGGTCGGTCGCATGTTCCGATCCATCGGGCGTTCGGCACGCCGCGGGCGACTGACCCCCTCCACGATGAAGAAGCTCCGCGTCGTCCTCGATGAGGCCATCGGCAAAATCGAGGCGATCCTGGGCCCCGACAAGCGAGAATGAAGCGCGATGCCGACGCGTACTCGGTCCTCGGGCAGACGGGGGCGTCCGTCGTGAGCCCAGCCACGCGATGCAGTTCGTGCGGCGCCGTGTTCGATACGCGCGCTTGGCGGGCGCTCGAGCTCGTCGAGCGCATCGAGAGCGAACGGGTTCGCGAGTTCGTCACTCGCTGGCCCGACGACGTGACGATCGAGGCTCGCCAGTGCGCATGCGGCGTCGTCATTGCTCGGAGGGGCGAGGCCCTTTCCGCGAACGGGAATCTGCGGGTTTGTCTTGGCGCTCGACCGCGCTCCGCGATCCGTCCAATCGGCGGGGCATAAGGCGAGTAGTCCTCTCCGGGGACCGGACAGTCGCTTCGCGCACATTCTCCCATCGCCGCCCGTCGCCGAGGGTGTCGATGGAAGTGGGGCTTATCAAAAACAGGCCCCGAACCGTCTCATGCGGAGTGTTGCGCTTGCGCTCGTCGTGGGTCCAAAAAGGCCGGGGCGCTCGGGCCTAGGG
>JBAULD010000564.1:0-2859 GCA_049578005.1 Polyangiaceae bacterium | reverse complement strand
CTCGAATAGCTCGGCAGAGTGCTATTACGCGCTTTCGATTCGTCGTGAACGTGTCGTCCTTAATCTGAATCATTTTTACCGGCGCTCGAGCCACGGCCTTCTCGAGAGCGTCGAGCACGTAGCCGATGGACTGAGCACGGTAGCCCCGTCCCCAACTTGCTTCGGCGCCGCAGAAGGTGCACCGCCATGGGCACCCGCGCGAGGTCATGACGATATGGGTATCGAAGTAGTCGTGGGGCGACGCGATCGTATCAAGCTGCTCGATGGCAGGCCGAGCGGGACCCACTTTCACGACCCCGTCAAGTCTATACGCCGTTCCTGCGATCCCGTGCGTGGGCAAGCCGGCTTCCAATCGTTCGATTAGCTCCAGAAACGTTCCTTCACTTTCGCCGACGGCGACCGTGTCGATCTCCGAGTGGTGCGCCAACATCTCCCGCGCCAGGGGCGTGGCGTGCGGACCGCCGACGACGACGTGTGCGCTCGGATGGGTTGCCTTGATCGTCCGAGCGACGAGGGCGACGCCACGCCGGTTCGCGGTCCAACAAGACAAGCCGAACAGTTCGGCGTCGAGTGCGCGAATCACCTCCTCGACCCGGTCCCAAGCGAAGGCCGACAAGTTGATGACCTTGACCTGGTGCCCCGCACGCAAGGCCTGCGCTCCAAGAACGAAGAGACCGTAGGGCGTTTGGAAGAAATCCGAATCGAGGTCGCCCTCGACGTATTCAGCCGGCGGACCGTCTCCGAACACGTCAGGTGGCTGTCCCGGCAAGGGAATCTTCCACGGCGGGGGATACAGCAGCGCCACGCGCATGACAGCGAGGCATCCTACCTTCGCTCGAGGTGCGAGACAAACCGTCCCGCCGCAAGCGTAGTTCGGAGCGGACGTCCCCCTTGAGAGCTCGCCGCCGTCCAGCTCTCGCTCCTAAGCGCGCCCTTGCTCCGGCCGTTTCGATGCTCCGCGGCGGCGCTTTTGCGCCACGCAGATGGTCGAACCGCATGTCGGGCAATTGCCGAGGTCGAGGTACTCCCCGTCAATCCCGTATTGCCTGCCGATATGCCGTACGGCATCGGGCGGGTGAGACGCCCCACAGGAACATCGAATGACCTGCATGTGCAGGGATACGGACAGTACTGCGTCGGTGTTTAGTCCCTACCGCTACTTCGGATGCTTCCTTGGAGAACGGCTAGAGGCCCTTACGCTTGAGCATTTCGACCAAGGTCGTCCGATTGAGGCCAAGAAGCTGGGCCGCACGATTCTTGTTTCGGCCCGTCCGCTCAAGTGCCTGAACGATGAGGCGATTCTCGTACAGCTCGACGACCGCTCGAAGGTCGATTCCGCTGTCGGGCAGAGGTGCGGACGAGGGGGCCGCCTTCGCGGCGGGCATCGTCGCGGAAGACTGCCGAATTCGCTCGGGCAAATCGTCGCCGGTCACGAGCGGCCCAGCCGTCAGAAGCACTGCTCGCTCAATCGTGTTCTCGAGCGACCGAACGTTTCCAGGCCAGGAGTGGGCGCGCAGGAGTGCGAGCGCATCCGGAGAGAACCCGACGACGTCGAGCCGCCCGCTTCGAGCCACGCTGGCGTTCAGGAAGTGCTTCGCGAGGTGCTCGATGTCCTCGGGGCGGTCGCGGAGAGCCGGCAATACGATGTGAATGACATTGAGGCGGTAGAAAAGATCTTCGCGGAACCTTCTAGCCTCCACCTCTACTTCGAGATCGCGGTTCGTCGCCGCGACGATGCGCACATCGCTCTTGACGACGCGCGAATCACCGACCATCGAGTATTCGCGCTGCTGCAACAGGCGAAGGAGCTTCACTTGTACTTGAAGCGGGAGCTCGCCGACTTCGTCGAGAAACAGCGTTCCCCCCTCGGCTGCGGCCACGTGCCCCTGACGGGTAGCATGTGCTCCCGTGAAGGCGCCTCGGGCGTGCCCGAAGAGCTCACTCTCGATGAGGTTCTCGGGGATGGCGCCGCAATTGACAGTGACGAGCGGCTTTGCGCTCCGAGGACTTGCGTCGTGGAGCGCGGCGACGACCAGCTCCTTGCCGGTTCCGCTCTCGCCCGTCACGAGGACCGTGCACGATGAGCTGGCGACGCGTTGGATTGTTTCGAGCACCCGACGCATCGCCGGATTGTGCCCGATGATCTTGCCACGACTGGTAGGACGTAGGGTGTGACGGAGAACGTGCACGTTGGTGTTTGGCTCCGGCAGTAGGACTTCGGCTGTCGCGGGCTCACTCATCGCGCGGGACTCCTTTGCGAGTGGGAAGCGAGCTGCAGCGTAATGCAGCCGGCATACCATTGCCTGATTCTCGATAGTTGGACTTGATTGTACAGCGATAGCGGGTCCGAGGAACCCCAGTAACATACGAAAAATGCTGCAACATCCGTTGAGTCGAGCATGACCCTTGTTTGGTCAACCTTGACTCACTATTTGAGCTTCGCGTCCGCGCAAGGAGGCAATGAGCTCGCGCAGCATTCCGCGCCGATGCGGCGCGATGAAGGTCTTGTCCGCAAGCGCAAGGGCGCGCCCCGAGAAGAGTCGCGCGTCGTCCGGTAAGCGCATGACGCTTACAGCGGAGGCGGCAAGCGCCCATGAATCCGGTGATGAATCATCGAGCAACCCTTCGATGGTCCGGAGGGCGGCCGCTGCCTCTCCGAGCTGTATCAGGGCTTCCGCTCGTCCCAAGCGGGCCTCTCGCTCGTTCGGCTTTGTTTTCAGGGCCATGTCGAACGCACACAGAGCTTCAGCAGGGCGATCGAGCAAGAGTTCCACGGTGCCGAGACGGGTCGCGCCGTACCATGAACTTGCTCCCAGGACGAACGATTGCGCGAAAACGCGGCCGCGAAAGCCGAGACAC
>JBAULD010000563.1:0-2376 GCA_049578005.1 Polyangiaceae bacterium | reverse complement strand
CGGCTGCAACGATTCGAGCGGGGTCGCGCACGTTTCGGAAGTGTGATCGCGCAGGCCCTTCGGTCGGGTACAGGACGCCGACAGGCACTTCCACGATCGGCAAGTTCGATGCGATCGCCCGCAAGATGACTTCGGCCTCGAAGGCGTATCCGTGCGCGTGGGTTCCCAGGGCAAGCGTTTCCGCCACGGGATAGCGGCGGAGGCCGCATTGTGTGTCGAGTAGCCTCCGCTGCGCAAACATGGAGAGGAAGAAGTTGGATACGCCATTTCCGAACCGGTTCGAGCGGGGTGCATGGTCGCGGACCAGGTCGCGAACACCCAGAACGAGCGCGCGTCGATCGTCGCTCCCGTCGAGGACGGCGCGCGCGGAGCGCCCGGGGTGTTGGCCGTCCGCGTCCGCGGTGACCACCATCTCGAATCCGAGCCGGGCGGCTTCGAGCAGGCCCGAGCGGATCGCGGCTCCCTTTCCGAGATTGAACTCGTGTCGCACGAGGATCGCGCCCCGCTTCCTTGCCACGTCCGCCGTTGCGTCGCCCGATCCATCGTCCACGACGATGAGCGGTACTTGCAGACGAGCCTGGAGGTCGTCTAGTACAGGGCCGATTGTTTCGGCCGCGTCGAGCGCCGGCACGACCCCACATGTCTTCTCCACAGCCAGCCACTCTACACGCCGCGCGACTCGCGCGGTGGCCGACGCGCGCTCACAACTGCGCCGCGAGCATCGTCATCGACGCGTCGTGGTCGCGCCGCCGGTGACCGCGTGACCGTACGAATCGTCGTAGAAGGGGGCCCTTACCCGGGCGTGTCGGAACCTCGCGTCGTACGCCGGGCCCAGGCGATGCTCACCGCGCTTCAATTGCCGCGATCGGAGCTTTCAATCCTATTGACCGACGACGATCAAATCAAGCGATTGAACCGAACTTATCGTAAAAAGAACCGGCCCACCGACGTACTCGCGTTCGCCCAGCGAGAGGGAGAGTACGGCCTTCACGCCGGTGCCCTCCTCGGCGACCTCGTAGTCAGTATCCCGACGGCACGGCGGCAGGCTGGTGAGCGCGGCACGGACCTGACTTCCGAATTGACGATGCTTCTCGCGCACGGGCTCTTGCATCTGCTCGGGTGGGACCATGACACACCACGGAAGGACCGACGTATGACTCGGGAGACCGAGCGTCTCTGCGCGGCGGCTGGCGCAGCGCGTCTCTCGCGAGCGAAGAAGGCGCCTAAAGGCAAGACCCTGCGAGCCGCCAATGAGGATTTGATCGTGGCGCGTCGCCCAGTGAGGGCGCGGTAGGCTCGATTTTCCGGGGTGTCAAGCGCGCGGCCACGGTCGCCACCGTCCGTGTGCGCTCCGGACGATGCCGTGCGAAATCGCCGAAACCGGCTGTTTTTCCCTTGCGGAGTGCGAAATTGGAATGCTAGTCGTTCTCGCGTTGAAGCCCATAGTGGCTGTAGCGGGCCCCCCGAAGCGCTTCGGCACTCTACCAAATATCGGGAAGGGCCGAATGAATTCGGTCGATCAAAGTCGACAGGAGGAACCGAAATGTCTGCAAAGCGTTTGACGAAGGCGCAGGTCATTGCCGAAATCGCCGAGGCTTCCGAGCTGGACAAGAAGAGCGTCGGACGCGTCTTCGATGGTCTGACGGAATTGATCAAAAAGGAGCTGCGCAAGCCGAGTGGCGAGTTCGTGATCCCCGGCCTCCTCAAGCTTCGCGCGATCAAGAAGCCGGCGACCAAAGATCGCCCCGGAATTAATCCATTCACCAAGGAACCCATCACGATCAAGGGGAAGCCTGCTCAGAAGAAGGTTCGAGCTACTGCACTCAAGGCCCTCAAGGATCTCATTCAATAACGCTCCGCGTATCAGAGCGCGGTAAGCGGGCGTGGCAACCGAGTCCCCAGAGATGGCAACCTGCCACGGGTGAGCACGTCGGCAGGAGAGAACCGCTAGGATCTCCGAGAACGCCAGGGTCAGAGAGAAGCGGGCGCGCAGAGTTCAATCCCCGCACTCGCGAGCTCCTTCCGGTGCCCGGCGCTCCTGGCGGTTTCTCTTCCCCGAACCGCCTGCAGAGAAACTCCGGCGCGGCGCTGAAGGTGGCGATCACTCGTGACCCGGGCGACCCCCTCGAACTTGGCAGTCTTGGCGCGAAAGTGAGCTAGCCCTGTGCCTCGCCGCCGTACATCTTTTCGGCGATCGAGAAGGTCATGGCTTCGAGCTTCTGATACGCGTCGCGTATTTGGGCCACGTCCGCCTTTGATTCGAGTAGGCGACGCAGCTCGCGCGCAAGCACGCTCGTGTCGTCGAGCATCTTGGCCTCGACCAGATCGGCGTATCCGTCGAGCGCGGCCTCAGTCGTGTAGAGAAGGGTCTCCGCC
>JBAULD010000562.1:0-22518 GCA_049578005.1 Polyangiaceae bacterium | reverse complement strand
ATCGCCACGCACGAGTTGGTCGTCCCAAGGTCGATCCCGATCACCTTGTCCATCTCATCTCCCTGCAGACTGCAAAATCGAGGAATTGCTCATCGCAAGACGGAGGCCGCCCGCCCGACTCAGGTCTTGGAACCGACTCGTCTCATCATCGCGACAATCGTATCATCGTGCGGCGCGAGTTGGGCGGCCGTGTCGAGCTCGCGCCGGGCATTGAGTGTGAGGCCTGCGGCCAAGTAGACCGTGGCGAGCGCCACCCGATATCGCGCAGTTCTCGGTGCCAGCGTGCACGCTCGGTCTGCGAGTCGCGCCGCTTCGTGGAGATCGCCTCCCGCCTTGACCATGGCATTCGCGGCGTGTTCGTGTGCGTCGGCGTCGTTCGGGCGGGCTTTGCACACTCGCGCCCAGGAGCGGGCAGCCCCCGCCCATTGGCCTGTTTTTTCCTCGTAGGCAGCCTGTTTGGCGTACGTCTCGCTCAGAACGACGTCGGCCTTTGCCTGCGCCTCGAGCGCAGCCTTCTCGAGCGCCGGGTCCCCGGGCACGAGGGTCAGGGCGACGCGAAATGCATTGGCGGCGGAGATTGCATCGCCGCTCGCCAAAGCCAGTTCGCCGTTGGCGATGTAGCGCCGGGCCTGGACGGCCCTCGCGCTCGCGAGGCGATCTTCGTAGCGTCGGCGCAGCGCGCCCATGGCGTCGGCTACGGTGGGTGCGGGTGGAGGGACGACCGATACCCGCGGAGGGGGGTTGCTCGAAGACGTGGGGCTGCGCCCCCCGAGAAGACGCCGTGCAAGAGCGTCCCGACGGGCGGCGACGTCTGCGCTCGGCGGTGGCGGCGAGGCCCGCTGGGCGCCGGGCGCCGCCGGCCGGGTAGCCGCGACGTTCCAGCCCGAAACCGAGCGGGACGGGGGAACCGGAGGAGGGGAAGAAGAAGAAGACGAAGGAGCAGCCGGAGGAGTATGCGCGCGCACTTCGCGCTCCGCCGTCTCTTCGGCGCGTCGAGCTTCGTCGAGGGCTTCGGCGAGAAGACTCTCGATCCCCTGGGCGCGTCGCTGTTCCGCGAGATATGCGTCGTACTCCGCGCGACCTTCCTTGTTCGAAACCGTGTCGTGCGCGAGCGTCAGGCGCCCGAAGATGGCCTCCATGCGCGCTTTGAAGGAACCCAGGTTCTTCCGGAAGTAGCGATCGGGATGGAACTTCGCCGCGAGTTCGAAGTAAGCGCGCTGGAGCGTCTTCCTGTCCGCCGTCGCGGGTACGCCGAGCAGAGCGTAGTGGTCGAGTCGTTCGAGATTTCCGTGCGTCTCGAGAATCTGGCGCCGCATCTCGATGTCGAGATCGACGTCTTCCGCGAGCGCCGCTTCGCGAGTGACGGCGGGCCGTCCCGCAGATGACGTAGAGACATGCGTGCGAACGCGCGCGTCGGACACGAGCCCTCCTTGCCTGCCGCGATCATACTCCGGTTTCCGATCGCCATCGCTCATGCATCCACAGCCAGGAGTGCGGAAGAGCGAGGATACGGTGCGACAACTCGCGGTTGATACGACTCGTGAGCTCAATGACTCCACGCGGCCCCGGCGGCAAGTCGTTCGTAGGGATGCGAGTTGCAGTAATCACCAGATCGCGGGTCTCGGGGTTTTTCCGTGGCGAAGTCGCGTACTCCAATGGACACGCGCCCGCCGGCGCCGCAGTGCCGACGACCAATGCTGCTCCGGTGCGGATGGCCAGGCGGGCAGCGCCCACCGCGGTAGGTGCAGCATGTCCGAGAAATGGTGCGTCCAAGGACGGCACTCGTGCGCGTAGGTCCATGGGGACGCCGAGAACGCCGCCGGAGCGAAGCGTTCTCACGATGCGTACCGCCGCACCTGGCGCCCCGCGCCAGACGACACGCACTCCATGCGCCGCCCGCAGAGTTTCGTACAATCGCGAGAAACGGGGGTCGTAACTCTCTCGGGCAACCGTGACCAGTGGCACGCCGGCCGACACGAGCGAGGCAGCGACGCGCTCCCATGGGCCGAGGTGAGCCGAGGCGAAGATAACGCCTCGCTTTCGTCCGGCTCTTCCGGTTTCTCCGAGGAGACACCGCGCTTCGTCGCAAAGCGGCAGCGGAGGCGGCCCGCCGTGCGGATTGAGGAGCGCGACCGTCTCTCCCAGAAGCTCTCCGAGGGTCACGAAGTTGTGCCGCACGAACAGACGGCGCTGCCGGTCATCGAGCCCTGGAAAAACCAGGGCGACGTTCGAAAGCGCGATGCGCCGAGCGCGTCCGGCGACCGAGTGAGCGACAATACCCAGCGTGCGGCCGAGCAGGCGGAGCAAAGGCAGCGGTAGCCGGCGCGTCGATTGGAGCGAGAGCGTAGCGATCGCCCACATCGCGTGGTTCTTGATGCGCTGAAGAGCCGTCCACGAACCTCCTTCGCGCACGTCCGACGCGACGACGGCGGTCTCCCGAGGTGTCGGCATCCCGCAGCCCTTTACACGGCGCGCGACCTCCTGTCCCGTCTCTGAAGTCGAGCGACGTTCTCCGGGGATTGAGCTTCGTGGTCGCGTGGGTGAGCTTCGTGGACGCGTGGGCGAGGTCCGTTGTTGCGGGAGCGAGCGTCGTTGTCCGACCGAGTACGGCAACTCAAACGCGAGTGCACGAGACTCTTTCAAGACCGTAATTCTCTGGCCGAGGACGGAGCGTCGCACGCCGCGCCATGAGCAAAGGGGGCCGACAGCTGAGGGTATGTTCTCGTGCAATCGAGCTTCGCGATGCGAACACGGAGCGCAAATGTCGAAGGCCATCGTGGTCGGACTGGCGCTAGAGCGGAAACGTCCTAGTCGGGTCGGCGCATTGACTGCCTCCATATCTTCGGGACCAGGTAGCCACGGAGGGGCGGGACAGGTAAACCCTGCCGACCCGGCATGAAGCCGATCCGCATTCTCAGCTACAACGTCCGTTACTTCGGTCACGCCACACGTGGTCTCGCGAGCACAGGGCCCGCGATGCGTCGAATCGCCGAAGCAATCGCCGCGCTGGAACCTTCGCCGGGAATCGTTTGCCTGCAAGAGGTGGAGACGCGATCGCTCCGCTCGACGGTCGCGCATCGCGGCGAAGAAACGCAGCTCGAACGCTTTGCGCAGATGCTTTCCGGCGCGCTCGCGGCCGCCGGCAAGCCGGATACCTACGAGGCGTACTACTTCCCAGCGCACGCCTACCGGCTTTCGGCCCGAACCCACGTGTACACGACGGGGCTCGCGATTCTCGCCCACCGAGACTTCGAGGTCGACCATCACAACGCCGAAATGCCGCACGACATTACCCACCGCCATACGCACGTCGTCCGGCGCTTCAAGCAGACGCGCATTTGTGCACACGTCCGCTTTCGCCACCATTCGGAGAACACGCACGGGCCCATCGACGTCTTCAATACGCACCTGAGCCTGCCGAGCGCGCTGGCACGCGCCTTCTGGACCGAGCCGCGCAGACTCGGTTGGGGTCAGAATCAGCTTAAAGAGGCGGAGAATCTGGTGCGGTTCGTCGAACAAGAGCGCAAGAGTGACCGCTTCCTCGTCGTGGGGGACTTCAACGCATTGCCGGGCTCCCCCGTGTATCGACGACTCGTCGAGCGGCAGGGATGGATCGATGCGTTCGCGCAAAGCTACCGACTGACCCAAGATGAGCTTGCGACGTGGCCGACCGCTGGCTTCATGCGGATGCGCATGCATCTCGACCACGTGTTCGCCGGTCGCGGCCTGCGTTGGCTGGACTTCGAGGAGACCCATCCCTTCGGAGATCGGACGGCTCGTTTTCACGGGTTGTCCGACCACATGCCGATGGTGGCCCGGTGTCGCGCCGCCCGCGGCGACACCATACCGCCCCGATGAACATCGCGGGCCGGGGGACAGTCATGCTAGGGGGTAATCGAGATACAGCCATGACGACTGCACAGCCGACCTCGACCGCCGTCACGGAGGGCGTCCGCGTAGCCGTGCGCAGCACGTACGTCGCGGATCAATCGCTTCCGATCGCGAAACGATACGTGTTTGCTTACACCGTGCGCATCGCGAACGAGGGAGCGGAACCCGCGCAACTCCGAACGCGGCACTGGATTATCACCGACGGTGACGGGAGCGTGGAGGAAGTGCGCGGGCCCGGGGTCGTCGGACAGGAACCCTACCTCAAGCCCGGCGAGCACTTCGAGTACACGAGTGGATGCGTTCTTCAGACGCCACGTGGCGAGATGCGTGGGACGTACCAGATGCATCGCCCGAATGGCCGTGTGTTCGACGCGGTCATCGCGCCCTTTCTGCTCGCGTTGCCCCACTCGCTGAACTGAGCGCAGCATGGATGAGAGAACGTATCAAGAGCTGGCCGACCAGGTATTCCGCGCGATCGGCGACGCCTTCGAAGACGTCGATCCGGACGTGGTCGATTGCGAGTCGTCGGGCGACGTCGTGACCCTCACGCTGCGCGGCGGCGGCAAGTGTATCGTGAATACGCAGCGCCCGGCGCGTCAGATCTGGCTTGCCGCGACCGCTCGAGCTTGGCACTTCTCCTGGGACGAGCAAGGCCGGCGCTGGGTCGACGACAAGGGCAGCGGCGACGAGCTCTTTTCGACGATCGTACGGGTCGTGAAGCAGACTACAGGCACGGACGTAACGTTTGGATGACGACCCCTTACGAGGCGATTGGCGGCGAAGCGAAAGTGCGCGAGGTGTTGCGTCTGCTCTATGACAGGCTCTTCGAGGACCCGATGGTGGGATTCTTGTTCGAGGGCCGGGACAAGGGGCACATCGTCGAGGCGCAGGTCTCCTTCACCTGCGGCTTCCTCGGCGGACCGCAAAAGTACTCCGGACGGTCTCTTCCTGAAGCGCATGCAAGGTTGCCTCTCTTGCCCGGCCACTTCGATCGTCGCCACCGGCTGCTGGAGGATGTGCTGAGAGACGAGCACGTGCCGGACGAAGTCAGCCGCGTCTGGCTCCGAATCGACGAAACCCTGCGGCCGAGCGTCCTTCTCGCGGCACAAGGCGCGAGGAGCGCCTCGCGGCAGCCGACGTGATAAATCGACCTATTTTCGATTTGCACTTTTGGCAATTGGCATCAGAGTAAGGGTTGAAGTGGAAAATTGTCAGCTGAACGAAGTATTTGGCATTCGAAAGGGGCAGGTGTAACCCGATGGCCATGAGCGAGGCCAACGCGCGGTCCGGTCCAAGTCCGGCAGAGACTCTTGGTGGACACGCCGCGGAGGCTCACGACGAGCACTTGCCGACGACCCGCCTTCCGCCGATTTCGTCGCCGCCGGTCAGCCGTAGCGGTCGACCGGGCTCGCCGCTCGCACCCCCTTCGCCTCCGGCTTCGTTCGGGACCGCGTTCGAGAGGGAGCCGCCGAGCTCGCAGCCGCGTTCGAGCCCACTCGCCCCGAGCGCGATCGGTCTCGCGGATCGGGGCACCAGGGACGAGCTGCAGCAGTTGCGCCGGTTGATTGGTGTCGCCTGCGCGGGGCTCGGTTTGGCGCTCGGCGTCGCAGGTCTTGCTGTGGGGCTCATCGTCGGGATCTGGGGCGGACTCTCGGCCGAGTCTCTTCCCGCTCCCGCCGTCGCGGTGGCGCTCGTGGTGACCCGCGGGACCATCGTTTTGGGGATGCTCGCCTTCGGCTGTGGCCTGCTGTTCTTCGGCACTCGGTTGCTGCTCGGTCGCGCTCTCCAGGGGTAACGGCCGGAACTGGTCTCTCGTGGTCTTGCGTCAACGACGCGGGTGCGCAAGCCGACGCGCTCAGACGACGCAATCCGCCGCGCTCAGAGGACGCAACCGACGCGGCCAGACGACATAAGTGACCCACTCAGACGAGCGGGGGGGCGTCCGGCCGCCTTCGTACCTGTCCATCACCCGGACCGTGGCGTCCTCGTCGCTTTTGACGGTTCCTTCCATCGCGCGCGCCCCACGGCACGGGGTCCCCCCCTTGCGGAAACTCTTACCCTAACGTAAGACTGCCGGGTGAGAGTCTGAGGGATCATGTCCGATCATCATCGACTGCCGTTGCTCCAGCCCCCCGATGGCGCGGTTCTGCGCTCACTGGAAGAGGCGAGGGAACGGCGCGACCTGATGCAGATCGGCGATCTCGCCCGTGAGACGGGCAAGACGGTGCGAGCGATCCATCTGTACGAAGAGCTGGGCCTTCTCACCCCCGCGGCCCGCTCGAAGGGCCGATTTCGCCTCTACGGCCGCGAGGCTCTCGTGCGCATCCGGTGGATTGGCAAGCTCCAAGAAATGGCGTTCAGCCTCGGCGACATCCAGACGATCGTGCGTGAGTGGGAGCAAGTCGAAGGCGCTCCGAGCGCGATGAAACGGATGCGCGAAGTCTACGCGCGAAAGCTCGAGGAAACGCGAGAACAGCGGCGGCGACTCGAAGCGCTCGAGCGAGAGCTTCGGGCGAGCCTGAGGTACCTCGACACCTGCGACGTATGCGATCCACAGCGGCTCCTATCCGAGTGCGATTGCTGTGATTTGCACGACAAAGAAGCCGACGTGCCCGAGCTCGTGCTTGGTTTTCGAGCTCGTTAGCGAACGACAAGAGGCAGGCAATGGCAATCAAACTACCCATCTTCATGGACAATCACTCGACGACGCCGGTCGACCCGCGTGTTCTCGAGGAGATGCTGCCCTACTTCACCACCAAGTTCGGCAACGCGGCGAGCCGCAGCCACCAGTTCGGCTGGGAGGCCGAAGAAGCGGTCGACCACGCGCGCGAACGCATCGCGCGGCTCCTCGGCGCAAAGGACAGCAAAGAGATCGTCTTCACGAGCGGCGCCACCGAGAGCAACAACCTCGCCATCAAGGGCGTCGCCGAGTTCTACAAAGACAAGGGCAACCACATCGTCACGACCGTGACGGAGCACAAGGCTGTGCTCGACACGTGCAAACGGCTCGAGAAGCAGGGATACGAGGTCACCTATCTCGGCGTCGGCAAGGACGGACGTGTCGATCCGGACGACGTGAGGAAAGCGATTCACGCCAAGACCATTTTGGTCAGCGTCATGCTGGCGAACAACGAGATCGGCACCGTGCAGCCGATCGGCGACATCGGCGCGATCACGCGCGAGCGGGGCGTTCTTCTGCATTCGGACGCCGTACAAGGGGTCGGCAAAGTCGACTTCGACGTACAGAAGATGAATGTGGACCTCGCGTCGGTGACTGCGCACAAGATGTACGGACCCAAGGGCATCGGCGCCCTCTATGTGCGCCGGAGCAAGCCGCGCGTGCGTCTGGTTGCGCAGATGGACGGAGGGGGTCACGAGCGCGGGATGCGCTCGGGGACGTTGCCGGTGCCGCTCATCGCGGGCTTCGGAAAGGCGTGCGAAATCCTCTTTCGCGAAGGGAAAGTGGAGAGTGCGCGCTTGTTCGTTCTTCGAGAGCGCCTCAAGGACCGGATGATGGGGCGCCTCGACGAGGTGTACGTCAACGGATCGCTCGAGCATCGTTTGCCCGGCAATCTCAACATCAGCTTCAACTTCGTAGAGGGTGAAGGATTGATGATGGCCATCAAAGACGTCGCGGTGAGCTCAGGCTCCGCGTGCACGTCGGCGAGCTTGGAGCCGAGCTACGTGCTCCGGGCGCTGGGCGTCGGCGACGAGCTGGCGCACTCGAGCATCCGATTCGGTCTCGGTCGCTTCAACACCCAAGAGGAAGTCGACTACGTGGCCGATCTTTTGGTCGACAAGGTGAAGCGGTTGCGCGAAATGTCGCCGCTCTGGGAAATGCACCAGGAAGGCATCGATCTGAAGAGCATCGAGTGGGCTGCCCACTGATTGTGTTCGAACCTCCCAACCAACGAACGAGCCATGGCATACAGCACCAAAGTCATCGAGCACTACGACAACCCCCGCAACGTCGGGACCCTCGACAAGGGTGATCCCGATGTCGGCACGGGTCTCGTCGGCGCGCCGGCGTGCGGCGACGTGATGCGCCTCCAGATCCGAGTCAACGAGCAGGGCGTCATCGAAGACGCCAAATTCAAGACGTTCGGCTGCGGATCGGCCATTGCGAGCTCTTCGCTCGCGACCGAATGGATCAAAGGCAAGACGATCGACGAAGCCGAGACGATCAAGAACTCGCAGATCGTCGAGGAGCTGAACCTGCCGCCCGTGAAGATCCACTGCTCGGTCCTTGCCGAGGATGCGATCAAGAGCGCGATCGCCGATTACCGAAAGAAGCAGAGCGAGAGGCGCGCACTGGCGAGCGGTGACGGCAGCAGAAAGTGATGGTCATGGAGACGATTCGTGAAAGCGCGCCCGCGAGGGTGCCGAGTATCTCGGTGTCTCCGCAGGCGGTCGAAGCCATTGCCCGCCAGCTGAAGAAGCGCGGAACCCCGGCCGGCAGCCTGCGCCTCGGGCTACGAGGCGGCGGATGCTCTGGGTTCACCTATGTGATCGAGTTCCACGATGGTCCTCCGCACCCTCGCGATCGGGTCTTCGACTACGTCGCCGGCGACGGGACGGCGGTCCGCGTGGTGGTGGATCCGAAGAGTCTCCTCTACTTGAACGGTACGGTCCTCGAGTGGGAGCAGACGCTCATGCGTCAGGGCTTCAAGTTCGCCAACCCCAACGAAAAGAGTGGCTGCGGCTGCGGGAGTAGCTTCAGCGTTTGACATGGATCCGTTCGCCGCACTCGGAATTGCTCGAAGCTACGACGTCGACCTCGCTTCCGCCGAGCGGGCGCATCGCGAGCTTTCGCGCGCGCTTCACCCGGACAAGTTCATCGCTGCGGGCTCGAGCGAGCGAAGGGCGGCGCTGGCAAAGGCCGTCGAAGTAAACGAGGCCTGGCGCGTGGTCCGTGATCCCATCCGTCGCGCAGAGGCGCTCTTGAGACTCGCCGGAGTGGCGACCGGGGACGGGGACGCTCCCCGGCCGGCGCCTGACTTCTTGATGGAGATGCTCGAACAGCGCGAGGCCCTCGGCGAAGCGAGACGGGCGCGCGACCTCCAGGCTGTGCGAGCGATGGCGAAAGCAGTCGACGCTCGGGCGCGCGAGGTCGAGCGGTCCCTCGCCGCCGGATTTGCGAAAGGCGAGGGAGTCGCGCTCGTCGGCCGGCTCGGCGAGCTGAGGTTCTATCAGCGCTTTCTCGACGAGGTCAGCCTCATCGAGGACGAGTTGGCCGCCGCCTGAGTACGCGAGGTCGCCGGCGCCGCCCTCACGCCGGCGACAAGGCACCGGAAAGCACGAGACAATGGCACTCTTCGAGATCTTCGACCCCAAATCTCCGCCCCGCCCGATCGGCATCGATCTTGGGACGACCAATTCGCTCGTTGCCTACGTCAAGAACGAGCGTCCTGTGGCGATAGCCGATTGCGATCTCCAGGTGCTCGTCCCCAGCGCCGTGACCTACCTGTCGGACCGACGAGTCATCGTCGGACGCCGCGCTCTCGATCTCGCAAGCGAGCACCCGCGCGACACGATCGTGAGCGCGAAACGCTTCATGGGACGCGGCGCGAACGATCCCGAAACGCGGCGCCTCGGGCCGTATGCGTTCGTCGATCCCAAACCGGGGGAGCCCAACACCGTTCGGTTTCGAGTGGCCGGCGGTCGCGAAGTAACCCCGGTCGAGGTCAGCGCCGAGATCCTTCGTTCGCTGAAGTCCCAGGCGGAGGACCAGCTACGTAGCGTTGGCGGTGCCGTCATCACCGTGCCCGCCTATTTCGACGATGCGCAGCGACAGGCCACCAAGGACGCGGCGCGCCTGGCCGGGCTCGAAGTGCTTCGGCTGATAAGCGAGCCTACCGCCGCCGCGCTCGCATACGGGCTCGAGAAAAAGACGAACGGAACCTTCGCCGTCTACGATCTCGGCGGCGGCACATTCGACGTCACCGTTCTCGTGCTCGACGATGGCGTGTTCCAGGTGCGCGCGACAGGTGGCGACAGTCAGCTCGGCGGCGACGACATGGACCGTGCCCTCGCGCACGACTTGCTTGCGCAGCTCGGCTTCGAAGAAGGGCGGCAAACTCCGCAGCTCGTGAGGCTGGTCCTCGACGAGGCCCGCAAGGCCAAGCACGCGCTCACGGAGCGAACTTCGGTCCAGGCCGAGGTTCCCGGTCAGCGGAGCGTGACCATCACCCGCGCCCGCTTCGAGGAGCTGATCCGCCCGCTCCTCGAGCGAACCGGAGTCGCGTCACGCCGTGCCCTCAAGGACGCCGGCGTCAAACCTCAGGATCTCGACGGCGTCATTCTCGTCGGCGGCGCAACGCGCGTCCCGGCGGTGCGCAAATACGTCGCGGAGCTCTTTGGCCGGGACGCGCTCGTCGACATCGATCCGGACCAAGTCGTCGCGCTGGGCGCCGCCGTGCAGGCGGATCTCTTGGCCGGGCAGGGGAGAAGTGAAGACATCCTGCTGCTCGACGTCACGCCTCTCTCGCTCGGGATCGAGGTCGGCGGCGGCGTCGTCGACAAGCTTTTGCCCCGCAACTCCACGATTCCGTGCTCGGTGCGCGCGACGTACACGACCCAAGAAGACAACCAGACCGGCTTCGAGATTCACGTGCTCCAAGGGGAGCGCGAAATGGTCTCCGACAACCGGAGCTTGGCTCGGTTCACGCTCAAGGGAATCCCGCCCATGCCTGCGGGGATGGCTCGCCTCGAAGTGAGCTTTCACGTGGACGCCGACGGCCTCCTGAGCGTTCACGCCAAGGAAATCACGACGGGCATCGAGCAGACCGTGAGCGTGAAGCCGAGCTACGGCCTCGACGACGCCGCGGTCGAGCAGATGCTCCTCGATGCCTTCGACCACGGCGAGGACGACTTGAGGACTCGCCGATTGGCCGAGGGCCGCGTCGAAGCGCGCCGCATTCTGGCGGCCACGGGCAAGGGCCTCTCGGCCGACGCGGACTTGCTCGAACCGGGCGAACGCGACGCGATCGAGCGAGCGTGCGCAGCGCTGGCCGCGGTCGTGGATGGCCCCGATCCTTCGTCGATCCACGCCCGCATCGACTCGCTGGACGAGGCCACGAAGGCGTTCGCGGGTAGAAGAATGAACCGCGCCATCGCTCGCGCCATCGAAGGCAGACGGGTCGAATTGGTCGAAGAGCGCGTCAAGCACGCAATGGGAGTCGAGGCGGCGCACGCCGTTGGTACGGCGCCACGGTCGGGCGATACCGCGCGCGAGCGGGTTGGAGGTGTGCGCTGATGGCGGTCGTCCGCTTCAAGGGCTACGGCGAAATCGAAGTGCCCGTGGGGACGTCAATCCTGGAAGCGGCGACGATGGCGCACGTTCCGGAGGGCAGCGCATGCGGAGGCGTGTGCGCGTGCTCGACGTGTCACGTGTACGTGACCGGGGGCGCCGACCTGCTGAGCGATCAAGAGGACGACGAAGCGGACATTCTCGACAAGGCGTTCGACGTCCGCGAGGCGTCGCGTCTCGGGTGTCAGTCGCGGATCGCCAAAGACGGATCGATCGAAGTGGAGCTAACCCGCGAGAGCATCGAGGCCTACGAGAACGAGCACCCGGCGGAGCGGGGCAAATTCACCCAGAAGGCTGGCGCTTTTCGCCGATAGCGATGCGATGCAGGCGTCGAGCGTGCTCGCCAGAAGTAGGCTCCGCGCGTTCGCCGCCGGCCTGGCTGCCCTCGACGAAAATCGCCAGCCTTCTGGCTTGGCTGGAGCCCCGTTGGGTCGAAGGTAACTACAAGCTCGCAGGGCCTTGATTCGAGATGTCCAGCGAGAGTGCACCAGTCTTCGCGTTGGCTACGACGTGCTGGTGAGGACCGATTTTCAGCCAAGAGTCCGTAGAGGGCCCCTCGACGGTTGCTGAGCCGTCGCGAAGCATGAGCTCGAGCTGCTGCGTGTCGGCATTCCAAGTCAGGTCGAGCTGTCCGCTGCTGAGCTGAACGATGTACGGCCCTGCGTCGAGGCTCCAGGTGCCGGGCCTTCGAGCACGAGCGTTCACGTGTACGACTCCTCCCTCGAGCATGACTCGAGCTCCGCGCACCTGGAGATCCGAAATGCGCAGTCGAGTTCCCGGCTCGAGCACCAGGTCTGAACGATCCGAAAAGCGAACGATCGCCTCTGCGGCACCCGACGAAACGTAGCCCCCATCGCTAATCCGCCCGCTGACGACCTGAAACGTCACCGCCCGCTCCCGGACTACATAGCCACCCGCGAGTGCTCCTAGCGCCGCGGGAAGCAGCAGCCAAGCGAGCCGGAACGTCGCACGCCGCGCAGGAGGCGCCCCCGGATTGCCAGGGACGATGCGCTCCGGAAACCGGAGAATGCGCCCGCCTACGTCCGAGCGGGGACCGCCCGAGACCCGGCGCTCTCCGGTTGCGTCGCTCACAGAAGGGAGTGACTTGAGCGGGTGCGACTGGCTCAAATATCTACCGTAACTTCAGACCCGCAGGCCGGGTGCGGGGTACTTGGCGCAGAGCTCCCTCACCTCAGCGGCTATCTTGGCCAGGCCAACATCGTCCGCGGGGGCGGCCGCCACCCGGTCGATCCACTCCGAGATGCGCAGCATGACGTCGGTCCCCATTCCGCGCGTGGTCGCCGCAGGCGTGCCGATACGCACGCCCGACGGGTCGAACGGCTTCCGGGGATCGAACGGGATCGCGTTGCAGTTGACCACCAATCCGGCGCGGTCGAGGGCCTGCGCGAGCTGCTTGCCGGTGACGCCCCGGCTCGTGACGTCGACGAGCATCAGGTGATTGTCCGTTCCGCCGGTGACGACCCCGAACCCGCGCTCGGCGAGAGCGCCCGCGAGAGCCTTCGCGTTGTCGACGACCTGCCGCGCGTACTCTCGAAACTCAGGTCGCGCTGCCTCCTTGGCGGCCACGGCGATCGCTGCCGTCACGTGGTTGTGCGGCCCCCCCTGCAGTCCGGGGAAAACGGCCTTGTCGATCGCGGCTGCGTGCTCTTTCTTGCAAAATATCATCCCTCCTCGTGGCCCGCGGAAGGTCTTGTGCGTCGTCGACGTCACGACGTCGGCAATTCCGACGGGGGACGGGTGCTGATTTCCGCAAACGAGGCCGGCGATGTGGGCCATGTCGACGATGAGGGGGGCCCCGACCTCGTCGGCGATCGCGCGAAACGCGGGGAAGTCCAGCGTTCGCGAGTAGGCGGACGTCCCGCACCAGAGGAGCTTCGGGCGGTGTTGCCGCGCGAGGGTGCGAACCTCGTCCATGTCGAGGCGTTGGTCGGACTTGCGTACGCCGTACTGCACGCTCTTGAAGTACTTGCCCGTGATTGAAACGCCGTGGCCGTGTGTCAGGTGTCCGCCCGCGGGCAGCGACATGCCCATCACGGTGTCGCCGGGCTGACAAAAGGCGAAGTATACGGCGAGATTGGCCGGGCTACCCGAGTACGGCTGCACGTTGACGTGCTCCGCTCCGAAGAGGCTCTTCAACCGGGCTATGGCGATCTCTTCGACTTGGTCGATGACCTGCTGGCCCTCGTAGTACCGCTTGTGGGCATAGCCCTCGGAGTACTTGTTCGTGAGGACCGACCCGGTAGCGTCCATGACGGCCCGGGAGGCGTAGTTCTCGCTGGCAATGAGACGAATCTTCTCGTGCTCGAGCCGGCTCTCGTCGGCGATGAGGCGAGAAATCTCGGGATCGGATTCGGCGATCGAGGGGTCGAAGGCGGGCATCGCGTGGTTTCTTACCAGAGAGTGCCGGCCCGCGCGACGCTGCGCCTGTGCTAGCGTGCAGCCTGCATGCTCCCGCTGGTCTTGGCCCTGACCACTCAGACGACCGGGCAGCCAATCGCCGTTCCAACGGGCACGCTCGTGTCGGTCAATGATCTCGACGCGCCGCATCGGTTACGCGGCGGGGTGGTCGTCGGCTTCACGGTGGGGGCGGGCCTGATGGGCGCGAGTGGATATCCAAATAACGCAACCCAGATCGGAGACCCGAGTTACTACTCGGCGAGCGCTTGGATGGGCGGCACCGCAGAGACCCTTTTCGTCATGGGCGCGCTCACCGATTACTTGAGCTTCGGCTTCTGGTTTGCTCACTCCAGCGCGTCCAACCGCGATTGGCACTCCAGCGGCAACGGCGGCGGCCTGCGCGTCGAAGTGTTCCCGCTCGCCGGGCTCGTGCCGAGCCTCGAAGGCTGGGGCATCCTCGGCCAATTCGGGCTGGGTAGCGCAAACCTGACGTCGACGCGTCCGGGCCTTCCCGAGGCCAGCGGAACCCAGTCATTCGTCGCGGGTGGAACGTTTTACGAGTGGTCTTTCGGCCACTTCCTGGGGGGGCACTTCGGAGTGGGGCCCAACGTGGAGTTCGACGCGATTTGGTCCCAGGCGGTCGAGCGCCACGGGCTCACGGCGGGCGCGCGCTTGGTATTTTACGGCGGAGGCGGTTGAGCTGCCCCGTGAACGTCATCGAGTCGCGTTGGGAAATGCGAGAGCGGCGGCCTGAGGTAGTACGGAGGGGCGCGCAGGGGAAGGGCGGAGGTGAGTGATGTCTTGGCGAGTCGGCTGGTTCGGCTTTGTGCCCGTGCTCTTTATTTCGGCATGCGCGAGCGTTTGGGACTTCGACGAGTTCCATGCCACCGACGCCGCATCGGAAAACGACGCGAGCGATGCGAGCGACGGAACAGTGGCCGAGGCCAATGACGTGGGGGCGGAAGCGGGCGGCGACCACTCCATTTCGGATGTCGGCGCGAGCGCGTTGGATGCCGGGAACGACTCCGCCAATTCGACTGATGCAGAAGCGTCGATCGACGCCTTCGTGGACGCTGCTCCTCCCCCGCCGATGATGGACGCTGCGTGCGCCAGCACGTGTCCGACCGGAGCGATCTGCGAAAACGGGACGTGCGCCTGCAGCACGGCGCCCGACTTTTGCTCCAGCGGATGCGTAGATTTCCAGACCGACCCGAGCAACTGCGGCGCTTGCGGTCGGGTTTGTACGAGCGGAGCCAACTGCGTGACCGGTAGTTGTACCTGCCCCACTGCGGAGCCGCTCCAGTGCTCGAGCGGTTGTGTGGACTCGAAGACGGACCACGAGAATTGCGGGGGGTGCGGCGCGGCATGCGACGCCGGCTCTGCATGCCACGAAGGTGCGTGCACCGTTTGCGGGAGCTCTCCTTCCGATCAGAAGTGCTCGGGCGTATGCGTCGATCTATCGGCAGACGTCACGAACTGCGGCTCCTGCGGTCATCGATGTCCCGAGAATTCGACGTGCACGAACGGCGTATGCGGTTGCCAGGCCGGCGACCCAACCATGTGTACCGTGAAAGACGCGGGCGCGTGCGTCGATACGCAGACCGACCACGCCAATTGCGGGGGCTGCGGCAACGCATGCAAACTGCCGCACGCGAGTTCGGTGTGCAAGACGGGAAGCTGCGCGATTTCCGCCTGCGTGATGGGCTATACGCCCTGCAACAACATCGCTGCGGACGGGTGCGAAACCTACACCGCCGGTGACCCGAACAATTGCGGCGCGTGCGGGAAGGTCTGCAACTTGCCGCATGCAACGTCGGGCTGCAGCAACTCGACCTGTTACCCGGCGTCGTGCGCGACCAGCTACGGAAACTGCGACGGCATCGCGGCGAACGGCTGCGAGTCGGACACTCGGATCGATTCGAACAACTGCGGGGCTTGCAGCACCGCGGCCGCCTCTCACGCGTGCACGGGCGGAAAGGTTTGCGTCGCTTCGACCTGCGTCTGCCCCGCGGGGACCCACGCGTGTTCGGGAACATGCATAAGCGACACGTCCACGTCCCTCACGTCCTGCGGAACGACGTGTATGACATGCACCGCTCCTTTGCATGGCGACGCGACCTGCAGCGGGTCGCCCCCGGTTTGCGGCGATTCTTGCGACCGGCCAATGTATCCCACGCTCTGCGGCAAGACATGCGTCAACACCATGGACGACCCGAGCAACTGCGGCGGATGCGGCCCGACGTTCGCCTGCGCTACTGGAGAAACGTGCGTCGCCGGAGTCTGCATGACAGGAGCCGACGGAGGCGGCAACGAGGCTTCGACCGCCGACGCGAGTGACGCCGCGACGACGAACGACGCGCTCATCGGCGACGTCACGGAGGGGGCGAGCGACGGCGCGGCGACAGCCGATTGAGAGAAGGACCGCTCGCCATCGATCGCAGCGCCTGCGGGCACAAGTCGGGGGAAGGACTACACGACGCGGATGCCGTCGATAGCTGATATCCTCGCGCCGTGATTGCCTCCGATCCCTTCGGGCTCCGCGGTCAGGTGCTCGACGGACAGTTCCGTATCGAGAGCCACGTTGGAGAAGGGGGCTTCAGCGTCGTGTATCGAGGCACGCACGTCGGCTTGAACGAGCCGATTGCCATCAAGTGCCTGAAGCTTCCCCCGGCCCTTGGCTCGGCCCTGGTCGAATCCTTCATCCGTCGCTTTCGCGACGAGAGTCGAATCCATTACAAGCTCTCGCAAGGACACCTCCATATTGCCCGCTGCATCGCGAGCGGAACGACCGTCGCTCCGGCGACCAGCGCGCTCGTGCCGTACACCGTGCTCGAGTGGCTCGACGGCCACTCGCTGGCGCAGGAATTCGATGAGCGCCGCGCGAAGGGCGCGAGGGGGCGGCCGCTCTCGGAGGTGATCAAGCTGCTCGACTCGGCCATCGACGCGCTCGCCTACGCGCACGCGCAAGGCGTCGTGCACCGCGACCTCAACCCGGGCAATTTCTTTCTGGCCAAGACCCCTGCGGGCACGAAGCTCAAGGTGCTCGACTTCGGAGTCGCGAAAGTCATGGCTGATTCCGCGCTCGCGATGGGCGCCGCCGTGCGAACGATGGGCAACGTGAGAATTTTCACGCCCGCGTACGCCGCCCCCGAGCAGTTCGACGAGGGCATCGGCGCGATCGGTCCGTGGACCGACGTTTACGCGATTGCTTTGGTGATCCTGGAGGCGTTGACGGATCGCACCGTCATGGAGGGCGAGCACATCGGCGAGCTGGCGGCCAAGGCGCTCGACCCCAATCACCGTCCGACGCCCCGAGCATTTGGAATCCACGCGGGCGACGAGGTGGAGGCCGCGCTGGCCCGGGCGGTCGCCCTCTCTCCGGCGGACCGACCGCGGGACGCGGGTGAGCTATGGGGTATGCTCAAACACGCAATGGCCGAAGATCGCGCAGCCGGGTTCGAGACCGCCGGGATTCGCGAGACGAGCGTGCCGGTCGTCGAAGTTGTTCCCCCCGCGGCGACGCATTCTCCCAATCCTCAGGGTCCCGGCGCGACGCTCCGCATGTCGAACGCACCGGGCGTGAGGCTATCGCCCATCGCCGCGTTTCCCTCGGACGCGGGCTCTGTCGAGCTCACTCCGGTCTCGATAGGGCCTCGGGTCGGCGGAACACGCCTGTCAGTCTATATCGCCGTCGCGCTTGCCCTCGTCTTGGGCGCTCTGGGTGCGGCCTGGCTTCTCTTGTCGCGAGCTCATGCCGCGGCCGACGCCTCGGCCGCCGAGGAGGTGTGCTGACCCCATGACCGATGCCATTTCTCGTTCGCTCTTCGAGCGAGCCAGCCGCGTCATCCCGGGCGGCGTCAATAGCCCCGTACGCGCGTTCCGCGCCGTGGGCGGCGCACCGATCTTCGTGTCTCGTGCGGAAGGGCCGTTCCTCTACGGCGCAGACGGGCGCCGCTACGTCGACTACGTCGGCTCATGGGGACCGATGATACTCGGGCATGCCCATCCCGCCGTGATCGGGGCGATCACGGAAGCGGCCCGTCAGGGAACGAGCTACGGTGCGCCTACAGAGCTGGAAGTGCGCTTCGCCGAGGAGTTGTGCGCGCTCTATCCGTCGATGGAAATGGTGCGCGCGGTCTCGAGTGGCACCGAGGCCACCATGAGCGCCCTTCGCGTGGCCCGTGGGTTTACGGGTCGAGACGTCATCGTCAAATTCGAAGGCTGTTACCATGGCCACGCCGACCTTCTCCTCGTGAAGGCCGGGAGCGGTGCGGCCACCCTCGGTGTTCCAGACTCGGCCGGCGTACCCGCGTCCACGGTCGCCGCGACGGCGACCGTCGGATACAACGACACCCCGGCGCTGAGCGAACTTTTTGCATCGCGGGGCAGCGACATCGCGGCGGTCATCGTCGAGCCGGTCGTGGGCAACATGGGGGTCGTGCCGCCCGCGCCCGGGTTCCTCGAAGCCATCGTGGATGGGTGCGCAAGGCACGGGGCAGTGTCGATCTTCGACGAGGTCATGACCGGTTGCCGCGTCGCGCGCGGGGGCGTGCAAGAGCGGGCGGGCTTGCGCCCGGACATGACTTGTTTGGGCAAGATTGTGGGCGGCGGATTGCCCTTGGCCGCGTACGGCGGCAAGCGGGCGATCATGGAGCGAGTCGCCCCGCTCGGACCCGTTTACCAGGCGGGGACGCTCAGCGGCAATCCTGTCGCGGTCGCCGCTGGGCTCGCGACGCTCGCACGCCTCGACAGCGCGCTTTACGCGCGTCTCGAGGCGCTGTCGGCCCGTTTGGAGCGCGGGCTCGTCGCGGCGATCGCAGCCCGCGGCGCGAAGGCGTGCGTCCAGCGCGTCGGGTCGATGATCAGTCTCTTCTTTTCGGCGGGCCCCATCCGCTCGTGGAGCGACGCAAAGACGTGTGACACCGCCCGCTTTGCCAAGTGGCATGGCGGAATGGTCGAGCGCGGTGTCTATTGGCCCCCGGCTCAGTTCGAGGCGGCGTTCGTGAGCGCCGCCCACACCGAGGCCCTCATCGACGAGACGGTGCAGGCGGCGGAGCAGTCCCTCTGAGAAACCGGGTGATCTAGGCCGTGTCTTCCACGCTTTTCACGCTGGGCGCGCAGACAACGACTACTTGCCTTGAATGATCTCGACGTCGATCTCGAAATCCACCTTGTCACCGACGAGCAGGCCCCCGGTCTCCAGCGTCTGATTCCATTTCAGCCCGAAATCGGTGCGGTTGATCGACCCCTTTGCAGAGAAAATGATCCGATCGTTTCCCCACGGATCTTTGCCCCGACCTAGCTCCTCGGCGTCCAGCGACGTCTCGCGCGTCACCCCGTGCACGGTCAGGTCGCCGATCACCTTGTAGCGCTTGTCGCCCGCTGCTTCGACCCGACGGCTCTTGTAGGTGATCTTCGGGTACTTTTCGGCGTCGAGGAAGTCGGCCGACTTCAAATGCGTATCGCGCTGCGCTTCGCGCGTATCGATGCTCGCGACGTCGATGCTGACGTCGAGCATGGATTTGCTCGGGTCGTTGGCATCGAACGAGACCTGGGCCGACCACTTCGTGAAGTGGCCGCGCACCTTGGCAAAGACCATGTGCCGGACGCTGAAAGCAATATCCGAGTGCGCGTTGTCGACGTTGTAGCTGGCCATGAGGAACCCTCCGAAGCGCCCACCATAGGGACAAACCGGGCGCGACGCACTACAGATGCGGGCCTCCGGTCCGCCGTTTCGGCGCCGTCGTATTCTCGACGATGTCGGGTCTCGGGATACGTCGAGCCCGTGGACGCTCAGCTCAGAAGAGGGGTGCGCTCCTCGTCCGCCAACCGAACGATGCGATTGCTGGCGTCCACGTGCACGATGCGGGGGCGGTGCTGTGCGGCGTCCTGCTCGGTCATCCATCCGTAGTTTGCGAGGATGACCAAGTCATCGCGCTTGACGAGATGGGCGGCCGCCCCGTTGATGCCGATTTCGCCCGAGCCGCGCTTGCCAGGGATAACGTACGTAGACAACCGTGCGCCGTTCGTCACGTCGTAGATGTCGATCCTCTCGTTCTCGATGAAACCTGCCGCCTCGATGAGTGCGGCGTCGATGGTGATGGAGCCCACGTAATCGAGGTCCGCGCGGGTGACGGTTGCGCGGTGGATCTTGCCGAGCAAGAAATGACGCAGCATTTGGCCTCCGGTCCGGGCCGCCGCAGTGTGGCGGTCCCGGCCTTGCCCAAGAAAGATGGAGCCACGAGGGCCGGGGGTCAATAGGGCCAGGCTCAGGCGTCGTTTTTGGAGCAGTCTCAGCCTCGACGGCCGTCCGCTCCGATGAGCTCCGAGGGGGGGTGGAGGCCGGAAGGTCGGCGGGCGCTACACTTCGAGTCGTGCGGGTCGAGTGCCCTCGTTGTCACCAGGCCATCGCCGGGGTCGATGTCGATCTCGCGTCCCAGCTCGCGGTGTGCCGTCCGTGCGGGGAGGTCGTGTTCCTCACCGCCGCGCTGGCGGCAAACCCGACCGACGCGCTCACGATTCCGGCGGCACCTTCACCGGGCGCCGTTCTCCTTTACCGGCCGACGGATCTGTCGTGGTCGGAGGGAAAGTCGAGCGCGGGAATCGGGCGGGTGACGGTTGCGCCTTCCCGGCGGGGGGCGGCTCCGCTCGTCGCCTCTGCGCTCTTCTGGGACGCTCTCTTCCTCTGCTGGTTGCCGATGCTCGTCGACCAGCCGCCAGCCATCTTTCTCATGTTCCCGTTCGTGCATCTTCTCGTGGCGCTGCTTGCAACGCACCGCGCGTTCTGCGCGTTGGTCAACCGAACGACCGTGAGCTTCGAAGCGGGGGAATTTGCATTCGTGCGAGGGCCCATCCGGCAAGATGGGGACATCCGCGAGCCGATCGCGAACATCGTCGGATTCGAGGCGGTCTCGGCCGCGGCGCGGGCCTACGGGAATGCGCCGCGAGCGCGGTGGGGGTTGCACCTCTTGACGCGTGACGGCCGCGCCGTTCCTCTTCGCTTCGACTTCGCAGACGCGTTCCACGCGCGATACGCGGCTGCGCGACTCACGCAAATGCTGGCCGATGCGCAGCGCGGCGACGCCCCCTACCGAGGGTAGCTCGCGCCGTCATCCCAACTTCGAAAAATCGGCGATCTTCAGCATCGACTCCGCTCCGTGTGCCAACGTCTCGAGGCGGATCTTCGTGAGAGCGTCCGACGGGTCATTCACGAGCGTTTCCACGAAGACTCGATCGAGCTCGGTCGCGAACCGACCCATCGCCACGAGCGCCGATCGCATGGCCTGCTCGCTCGTGAGGGCCTTTGCGATGTCGTGCAAATCGTGGACGAGTTTCTGAATCACGACGTCGTCCGCCTTCTTGCTCGAAGCGAACGCGGAGGCCTCGTGCAACGTCGGCGTAGCTTCGCGACTGATCCCGGCCAGTCGCTTGGCGACGATCTTCGCCTTCTCCAGCCACGGCTCGTTTGCGTCCACGACCCGCTGAAGCGCACGGACCCTGGCTTGAACCGCCACGACGTTCCTGAGCGCCGCCGGCCCGCTCCCCGCCAGGACGGCGTCGGCGACCGGGCTGCTGGCGGCGCTGGCCAGGAGGCCGCGGAGGCGCTCGGTGGCGAACTCCTCGAGCTTCGCGATGGTCTCGACCTTGGACAAGTCGAGCTTGCCGGCCGGAAGGCCGTCGTACGCGAGCGCAACGACGTCGCTGAACGCGAGCGCGGCATAGCCGCGGTCGAGGATCGTCCGCAGCACGCCGATGCATGCGCGGCGGAGCGCAAACGGGTCGGCTGCGCCGGTGGGCGCCAGTCCGACCGCGAAGCAACCCACCAGCGTGTCGAAGCGGTCGGCAAGAGCGAGCGCGGCCGACACGTCGTCGCGGGCGACGTCGTCTTGTGCTCCGACTGGTTTGTAGTGATCGCGTATCGCGTCGGCGACTTCGCGTGCCTCGTTTTGTGCCATCGCGTAGGCGCGTCCCATGTGCCCCTGGAGCTCCGGGAACTCCCCGACCATCAGCGTGAGCAAGTCGCATTTGCAGAGACGGGCGGCTCGTACAATCTCCGCCTTGCGAACTCCGTCCAGATCGAGAGCATCGCCCAGGCGCGCGGCAAGACGCTCGATGCGCTCCACTTTCTCCCGGACGGATCCAAGGCGATGGTGAAATACGATCCCGCCGAGCTTGTCGTATCGCGCGTCGAGGGGCGTCTTGCGGTCCTCTTCCCAGAAGAAGCGCGCGTCTGCGAGGCGCGCGCGCATCACTCGGTCGGTCCCCTTCGTGATGAGGTCCGGCCGGTTGCAGGTGTTGACCACGGCGAGATAGTTCGGGAGGAGCTCGTCCGTGCTGCGCTCCACGCAAAAGTATTTCTGGTGCCCGCGGGCGACAGCGCGGATGACCGCCGACGGAAGGGCGAGCAGCGCGCGATCGAACGTTCCGGTCACGACGTACGGCTCTTCGACGAGCGAAGCGTTCTCGCTCACCAGCATCGGCTCCTTGTCGTAGGTCCCTCCGAGCGCGTGCGCTGCCGCGTCGATGCGCTGGATCATGGTTCGTGCGCGTTCGTCGGGATCGACCAGTACATGCCGGGCTCGCAGCTGCTCGACGTACGTTTCCGGGCTCTCGACCTCGAAGCCGTGCGGGGCGAGGAAGCGGTGGCCACGCGAGCCACGACCCGCCCGAATCCCGGCGAACGCGAACGGAACGACCTCGGGTCCGAGCAGCGCGACGAGCCATTGCACGGGCCGGCCGAACGTCGTGTCGAGCTCGCCCCAACGCATCGACTTCTTGAACGGCACTTTCGTGCACACGAGGGCGAGCACGCCGCCGACGAGCTCGATCGCCGGGCGGCCTCGCTCCACGCGTCGAGCGACGACGTACCGCCCCGCCTTCTGCTTGGGACCGGCCGGCCG
>JBAULD010000561.1:0-2878 GCA_049578005.1 Polyangiaceae bacterium | reverse complement strand
TCAGAAGACGACACCGAAATGTTCCGCGACTGGTTCTCGAGGAACAAGGGCCTCAAGGAGAGCTTTCGCGAGACTACCGAAGAGTATGAAGCGATCGCCGAGCGACTGGGCAATCATCACGCCGCGCACATGGACCTCGGAGGCGCATATTATCGGGAAGGACGCTTGGACGATGCGGAGCGGCACCTGCGTCGCGCGACGGAGCTTGGTTACCCCTTACCCGGGCTCGCCCTCAACTACCTTGCCTGCATAGCGGCCCGGCGAGGACACCTCGAGCGGATGAAGGACCTCCTTGCCGAGGCGATCAGGATCGACCCGCAGCACTGGGTCCTTCAGCGCAACACGCAGACCATTCGCGAATGGCTGAATCGCAAGGGGCCACCGTCCGATTTGCAGCTCAAGTTGGAGGCCGGTCACGACTTCCAGCTTCTCGAGCGCGTGGCCCAGCCCACCCTTCCAGGTCCCTTGGCCAGCGATTTCGCAGCTTGGGCTCAACCCTCGTCGGTTTGCGGGAACGTTGGTGGCGCCCAAGTCTCCACGACTGTTCCGCGCAAGTTGCGCGTGCTCGGGGCTTCGGAATGAACGTCCGGGTCAGCGCTCCGTAGCTTGGGACGGGACGGCTGAGAGCACGCGCTCCCCTACAGACGCAGGAGGTAGAAAGCCCGCTCGCGTCATCGCCGGGACCACGCTCTTCGTGAGGCTAGACGCGAAGTCTCTGCCCGACGAGGGATTTTCGGTCTGCGTCACCGCTGACCAAACCAGTCGCCCGTTGCCGTTGGGGTCCCACAGCGATGTCTCGAACTTCACGAACTGATCCGTCACGACATAACCAGGGTCCGAAGTTGCGCCCCAACCGGGTCCATAATATCCATTCCAAAAGCCAACGTCGTAGCCGCCGGGAACGTATGTCTGCTTTTCGTTGACTCCCATCATTGAAGCCACGATCACGCCGTCGACGCCAGCGTCGTGCATGACGGCACGGGCCTGGTCCCTGCTAGGCAGTTCATCCGCAAGCAAGGTGTACGAGGCCGCGGCGCGCACACCGTGCGTGGAGAGTGCCGCGACAAACCCGTCCTCCAACGTGCGGCGGTCCGTCGCGTTCACCCGGCCGCCAAAGACAACCAGGTTCTTCATTGGGCCTGCAGCGAAGCTGGGGTCTCTCCAAACGTCGGATATCGTCGTCGGCGTCGCCGTGCTGCAACCGATCGAAAGCAAAGTGAAGAACGACACGCCGACCCCGACGGCGCGCGACGACAACCCTACCCGTTCGAACATTGCGCTTTCTCCGCGTTGCCTGAGCCCTCGCACCCGATCCACCGATGCGTTGGCTTTGGCGCTGCAAGCCGCGGCCCAATTGCCGGTTTCCCGCAGCGGTCGCCGGGTTCTTCTTGCTCTGTTAGTTCGTTTTGCCACAACGGGGCATTCGAGTAAGGCCGTAGAACTTGTGCTTATCGCCGAGTCTTGAGTCCCGCTCTCTTGTCGAAGCTCGTGCTGCAGTGAGCGTCTCAGCCGAAGGCACTGCCGTTGCACCGTTCCGTCGCCCGTCGGCGTTCGCGCCGCAGGATCGAAATCTGTCGATCTCCACACGAGAACGGGAGAACATATGTCTCACAAAATCCGTATCTTCGAATCAATTCCGTTGGCTGCAGCGATTGCGGCATGTACGTCGACGACCGTAAACGTTCCCGCCGACGCACCTGCTGCCCAGACCGCAGCCGACATCACGGTGGCAACCAACTACGAAGCCAGCCTCGCATGGGCCGTTTCCGATCCGGTGCCGGTGGGCCTGTTCGTTCTGGACGCTACGACGGCCGTGACCACGGAGGCCGTACCGGGCGCTGCAGCCGCAAGTGCAGCCGCGAGCGCGACGAACCAGTCCTTTTCCCCCGCAGGGTGTGTAAGCGCCTCCGCGAGTGGCAACGTCGCGACGTTCAACCTCAGCAAATGCACCGGTCCGGGGGGACTTTCCAGCGCAACGGGCACGTTCAGCGCAACCTTCACGCCGAGCTCGCAGGGGCTTCAGATTCAGCTTGCCGGGAGCAATATCAGTGTGAACGGAGCGAACATCAACGTCGCCTCGCTTGGTGTCCTCACGCTCGGGAGTGACATGGTCACCAAGACGTTTCAGGCAAACACTACGAGCAGTGGGACGGGACCGTTTGGTGAGGGCGTTGCCCGAGCGGGCAACTATTCGCTCACGTGGCAATCCGGGAGCAACTGCGGGACCGTCAACGGCAGTTTCGCCGACATCGTCCTCGACGGCGGGTTGGAGAGCGGCGTCGATGGCGGTCCCTTGGACGGCGCTTGGGATAGCGGCTTCGAAGCGGGGCTCGTCACCACCTCGAACGGAGGCCGCGCGTCCACCACTAACGTAATCAACTACGTTCGCTGCCGCGCGCAGTGCCCGCAATCCGGCACGACGACGCGAAACTTCGCCAATGGGACCGTCACTATCACCTACAACGGCAGCAGTAGCGTGCCATGGTCCGGCAGCAACGGCAACGCCGGTACGCTCAACCTGAACTGCCCCTAGCTGGTCCCCAGGGAACACCTACCTTTCTTAGCTTCCGCATATCGCCGATGCCGGGCCAACCGTGTCACGGGCGGCATTGCACATTGGGATGCCCCTACGCTCGGTCTCGGCCGCGGCGTCGCCCTCTTCGCCGACAGAAATGTCGCATTGCGCGCCCGTGCCGCGTCCCCCGAGGCGGACCCGCCGCCGGGCAGGAGCGGTGGTGTGTGCGCCGATCGTTCGACATAGCTGCGGCCCAGTTTCACCCCGAAACCGGGCACGGCCGGTGCTTCTCCCGATATGGCGGCGCTCAAATCGACGCCGCGCGAATAGGAGGAAGTCATGCGGGTTAAGAATGCCCTGCTG
>JBAULD010000560.1:0-2091 GCA_049578005.1 Polyangiaceae bacterium | reverse complement strand
GCGTCGTGGCTTGGCTTCGACGCCATCGCGTCGAGCGCGTCGCCGAGGTCCGCGTCCGCGCCGAGCGCTCGCGCCGCGTCGACGCGGAGCGCTAGAGCTTCGTCCAGCCGTTCGCCCCAACGCCGGGACGCGGGCGCCGAGCTGTCCACCCCAGGACTCCGACTGAGCACCCTTCCGGCATGCTCGTGGGCAGCCACGAGATCCCCGGCTGCGTGGGAGGCGCGCGCCGCTCGGAGCTCGACGCTGTCGCTATCCTCCAGCGCCGCCGCCTGGCGCCAGAGCGGCACCGAGCGCACGAAGTTCGCTTGGCGGTCGAATAGGTCCGCCAGGTAGCGAATGGCGACCACGCTGTCGGGCCACTCTTGCAAGAGCAACTCGAGTTCGGCGCACGCATCGGCCGTTCGCCCGAGCCGTTGCTCGAGGATCGCCGCGCGCCGCAGGCGTACCGCGCGAAGGAGCTCTCGGTTGTCGGGCCGAGCGCTCAGGCGCGCGGCGCGCTGTGCGAGGTGCTCCACGAGCGTCTCGTAGTCCCCGCGGGTGACGATCAGCGACTGAATCGCTTGATCGCCTTTTTCGTCTTCTGGATCGAGCTCGAGGACGCGCCGCCACGTTCGTTCCGCAGCTTCGAGGTCTCCCCGCCGTTCATGCGCATTGGCAAGTCTCTTGAGGACGTTGGCCCGCCCGTCGTCGCCGACTCGGTTCAGGATCCGTTCGAGCGCCTCGACGCGCGCTTCGTCGTCTTCGGCCAACTCCGCTACGCGCTCGAGCGCGCTCCATCGCGCGAGCGGTTCGGGGTCGAGCCGGCACGCTTCGCGCAGTGCCTGTGCTGCCGCCGCGGCGTTCCCCCGCATTTCACGCAGTTCGGCGACCTGCGTCCAGGCATCTGCCCGAGCGACCGGTGCCCCCGATTCGGCGGTCGCCTCGCGCAGTGCCCGCGCCTCGATTTCGCTACCCCGCCCGGCGGCGTCCAATGCCGCACGAAGCTCGCGCTCCACCTCCGAACTGGCGGCGGGCCCAAGCAAGTCCACGGCGCGCTCGAACAGAGCGGCCGCATCCCCGAAGCCCCCCGCGGCCACACGCGCGCGGGCAGCACCTGCGAGGGCAGTGGCTCGCCGGTCCGGTCCGATGCTCTCGACGACCCCCTCCGCCCCGTCGGGCGAAGGCATCCCCGAGCGGGTCAGCGTTCGGAGCGCGTCATCGGCTTCGATCACCAGACCATCGTCTTCGGGCGCGCGAAGAGCGGCGGCGATGGATGCGCGGGCCCGCAGCGAATCGTCCCCGGCCGACGCGGCCATCGCCGCGAGCAGCCGCAGGGCCGATATGCCCGTATTCGCGTGAGGGCCCTCGGTCGTGGCCACAATCGCGGCCACCCTGCTCCTCGCGCCATTTACCTGGGCGAGCGCCGGTGCCCACGCCGCGAGCCGAGCAAAGTCGTCGACGCCGCCGTCGCAGGCGAAAGCGCGCTCCACGAGCGCGAACGCACCCTCCGAGTCTCCGAACAGGTCGAGCAACGTCACCGCAAACGCGATGGCTACCCGCGCCCCCTCAGGCCCCTCGAGCTGCGCCCCGCTCGAGCGCGCCGCGTGACCAAGACGCAACTCGAGCCCGTCGCGCTCCTCCGGTCCGAACCGCAATAGCTCGCGCGAGGCCGCGGCGAGCAGGCCGACGGCGGTTAGGCTCGGCGCCATCGAGAAGGCACGCAGGAGGATGTCGACCTTTCGCCTCACCCCGTCTTCGCCGTCGCCGGCGATGCTCGCCGCGCGCCGGAGCCAGCCCGCGCGCGCGATCGCACTCTCCTCGCGCTCCGCGACCTGCTCGACGGTACGCACTGCGAGGAGCCGGTCCCCAGCCCGCTCCGCCGTTCGGGCGAGAGACTGGAGCGTCGGTCCTTCGGAGGGGACGGCGAGGAATGCCTGGGCGGCATGCTTCAGCGCCGGCGTGTGCAGCCCCGCCCGCTCGAAGTGCCGCGCAGCGCGGTAGTGCGCCGCGCGGCGGCCAAAGCGCCCCATCGCCTTGGATGCGACCAGATCGTAGAGCGCCGAGAGACCGGCGTCTTCGCCCGCCGCGCGGGCCGCCTTCTCGGCCGCCTCG
>JBAULD010000559.1:0-3073 GCA_049578005.1 Polyangiaceae bacterium | reverse complement strand
TCCTCATGCCGCTCACGTCGCACAGCGCGCTCGGTCATACCCACCTGGTCGTCCTCGTTCCTCACGCGGGTACCTGGAGCCGGAAGGGGTCGTGCTCGGAATTTCGGATAAGTGGCACGATTTTCATGAATCGCAAGATGCTCCAGAACCCGTGGTGGGTGGCCGAGCACCTCCTCCACGAATCGTTGCACCAGAAGCTCTACGATTTTCGCCACACGCACTCCCTCCTGACGGAGGACCTCACACCCGAACCGACGGAGAACGTGGCCCGGGTCTCGGCCATCTGGAACGTGGGCGGAGCCAATCCGTCGAACTACTGGGACGCATTCCGCGCCGTCGCGGCGTTCCACGTGTATGTCCACCAGGCCGTGCTCTGCCTGCAGACCGAGCGCCGCATGTCGGAGCTCGCGGGCCGATTCGGTTCACCGTACGCGGTGGCTCCCGCGATGACCAACAAACGCGAGGCGATGGAGCGCGCTCAGTATTTGGGGCGAAAGATCAAAGAGGTGTGCTGGCCGGAGCTCGGGCAGGCCGGTCGCTTCTTCGTCGACTGGCTGATCTCGGTCCTGAACGGCATCGACGCCGCGCCGCCCCCACTCGAGACTTCCTATATTCACCTTCTGCTCAATCGATATCTCGTCGAAGCGGTCACCGTCGCGGGTAAGAAACTCTCACCCGAGCTCGAGGACGGCCTTCTGGCGATCGTCGCGGACGAAGCGGAGACGATCTCCGGCGTTCTCCGCGTGATTGACGCGGAGGGCCCCGACTCGGGCCGGCTCCGGGAGGCCGCCGTCCGCCGCCCGGACCAGGCCGTCGGAGCGGAGTTCTTGCGGTTCCGCAACGTGGTCGCGACGATCCTCCAGAAGTTTTCCGTCGACGGCTACGGCCTGCGCCGTCCGCCCTCGCCCGAGTCGATCGCGCTCGAGCAGAGGATTCAGGCGATGGTCGAGAGGTCGAGTCAGAGCTTGATGGCGGTGCTTTAGGCGGCGTAGTCGAATCTGCGGGCGCTTCACGGCGCGGTCGGTCCCTTTCCCGCGGTCTCGTCGAGCGCCCTCGCGATCGCGGCGACGACCGCCTCCAATCGCGACATCGCCGTGTAGACGTCGAGCAGCGCTCCCGTGACATGAAGCAGGGCTTTGCCTGCCGGGATCGGTCCGGGTAGTTCCGGGGTCGTCGTCGGCGCGTTCGGCAGCGAAGGATCGGTGGGCGGTGGCGGATCGGTCGACGGCGGCGGCTCGCTTGGCGGGGATGAATCGCTCGGCGGGGGTTGATCGCTCGGTGGACCAGAAGACGTCATTCGGCGGCTCCGCGCACCAGGTTGTGGGGCATCCTGATGACGAACATGACATCAGCAAAGTCCGCGCCGCATCTCGTCTACGCCGTTATCCCCGCGAAATGCGCGAGGTTAAGGCCTGACGTGTGTCGCCGGACACGCGGCGACGTCCACACGCCGGGGGCTCCCGTGGAGTGTCTTGCGCGGGGTGCGCGTCGGAGTGCGCGCGTACCCACGCGGGATCACCGCGCGCCGAGCGGTACGGCGCGCGTGTAGCCCGAGAAGCGTTCGTGTTTTCTGCGTACCGCGCCCCGGATTCCTCGGGAAGAGTCGCCCCGGCCCCGGGCAGCCTGTTTCTCAGGAGCCAATGAGTCGCCCAGCGACCGGGCAGCCTCTTGAATGGAACGAATAGCGGCTCCCCGCGACCGGGAGGAAGCTCCCCACAAGTAGGAGGATTCTTTCTGCGAGCCGGAGGAATCTCCCGATGGACCGGTAGCCTCTTCTGATGTAAAAGAAGAGGGTCCCTGCGACCGGGAGGAAGCTGGCCGCGACTAGGAAGAGGCTCCCTGCGCAGCGGAGGCCTCCTGAAGCGAAGAAAAAGACGCTTCCCGCGACCAGGCTGCGCCGGCGACGAGGGGAAGGTAGTCTCTGCCAATCGGAGAAGCCTCGAATGACAGTGAGCTTGAAGCGGATCCAGGTCGCCCTGAAGCGCCCGACGAAAGTCCCCGACCTGCTCGTGCACGCCCAGGCCATCGTCGAGGGCATGACCGGCAACAGCTGGTTTTCCGCGCCCGTACCGCCCTTGGCGAACGTCCAGGCGGCGATCGACAAGCTCTCGGAAAGCGAAGCGGCGGCGCTTGCACGCACGCGCGGGCTGAAGGACGCGCGGGACGGCGCCGTGGCCGCGCTGGTCAAGCTCCTCACGCTGCTGAAGGCGTACGTGCAAGGCGTCGCCGACGAAAACCCCGAGTTCGCCCCGTCGATCATCGAAAGCGCCCGGATGAGCGTCGCGGCGCAAAGCAGCAAGCCGAAGCCGGCGCTCTCGGTCCTCCCCGGCGGTCTGTCAGGTTCGGTCCGTCTCGTCGCCAAGGCCGTGGCCAAGGTCGCGAGTTACGAGTGGCAGCTGCGCCAAAGCGGCGTCGACGCGTGGGTCGACCTGCCGAGGACATTGCAGGCCAAGACGACGGTGACGGGGCTGAAGCCGGCGGGGACGTACTCGTTCCGGATGCGACCGGTCATCCGAAGTGGGGTAGGGGATTGGTGCGATCCCCTTTCGTACGTCGTGCAGTGAGCGGGTGACCTCGCATACAGTTTGGCCTCTCATGGCACGATCGAGATTGGCCGCGACGCCCGAGCCCCCCTATTACGCGGTGGTGTTCACCTCGGAGCGCACAATCGACGATCCCGACGGCTATGCGGCGATGGCCGACGCGATGGGGGAGCTCGCGTCGAAGCAGCCAGGGTATCTCGGCATCGAGAGCGCCCGCGGGCCGGACGGCGTCGGCATCACGGTCTCGTATTGGACGACCAAGGAGGCAGTTCGAGCGTGGAAAGCCGTGGCCGAGCACGCGGCGGCTCAACGCCTGGGACGCGAGCGCTGGTACGGGGCGTACGAACTGCGCGTGTGCAAGGTCGAACGTGCGTACGGGTTCCGCCGATGACCCGCCGAGTCATGCGGACACGGCGAGCGTGAGCGGGCGCGCTCCGCCCCCGGGCACTATGTTCCGCGCCCTCATGGCCAGCTACGCCGACGTCCTCCGCATCGTTCATGGGCGCTTCGTTCACGTGGGCGAAATCGTG
>JBAULD010000558.1:0-2137 GCA_049578005.1 Polyangiaceae bacterium | reverse complement strand
ATTGCCCTCATTCAAATGAAGGTGGCGCCGGTCATTTCGATCCACATTCCTTTCGGCGGCGACAATCACCGCGACATCGCGCTCGCCACCGAAGCGGCGCAGACCGTCTCCGGGGTCGCGACGATTGCGTCGTTGATGCAGCAGCTCGCGAGCGCCGGTCTACAAGACCAAGTCACGCTCATGTCGCTCAACGTGTTCGGGCGCACGCTGGGACCGAGCAATACCGACGGGCGACAGCACAACAGCAATCACCAGGTGTCGGTGACGATCGGCAAGCCGTTCCGCGGCGGCGTCGTCGGTGCCATTGGGCCGGTCGGCGCGGACTACGGGGCATTGCCGATCGCCTCTGCGAGCGGCGCGGGAAGCGCCGGAGGCGACATCGTCGCCGGCGATACGCTCGCCGCGTTCGGTCAGACGATGCTCGCCGCGATCGGGGCAGACCCTTCGGGCATCAGCTCTGCGACGGGGAAGGTCGTCGCGTCCGCGCTCGCCTAGGGCGTTGGGCCTGCTCCGCTCCCCGAGCGCCCGAGAAGCGCGCCCCGACTTTCCGCCTCGCGGCCGCGGTCTCGCGTTGTACACTCGAGGAGCATGCCTCGGCCTTCCACCGCAGTCCTCCTCGGTGCGGTCGGGCTGCTGACATCCTGCAGCCCCGGAGAATCCGCTTCGCACCCATCGCCCGCGCTGGAATGCGTTGCGGACGCCCAGCCGGGTTTTGCCTGCGTTTGGGACGGAGGCTGTCAATGCATCAGCCTTTTGGCGAATTTGCCCCCGGTGGCGAACATTCGCTTCCAGATCCAAATGCCGCAGAGCGACAGCGACTACCCGTACGGACCGGACTCCCTACCCACGGCGAATCCGCAGCCTGGTTCGACGGTATACTTGTCCGCCGACACGAGCGTCGATCCTCAGGGCGGCGCGATCACCTTCTTTTGGAACGTCCAGGACCCGAGCGGCACGTATCTCCCGATCTCCCCCAGCGCCAGCACGTCGCATGCGTCGTTTTCGCCCCCTCGTATCGGGACGTACACCATCACGCTCGAGGTGACGCAAGTCGGGGAGTTGCATCAAACCGGGCAGGCGACCTTGGCCTTGCCCGTCGAGCCAAACCCCTGCGCGCCCGACGGCTTCTCGGCGCCCTGCGCCGATTCGCTCCCGGTGGAGGGCGGCACGTTCCTCATGGGGTCTGCGGGCGACGCGGGCGAAGAGGACGAGCACCCGCAGCACTCGGTCACGGTTTCACCCTTCCTGCTCGACAAGTACGAGGTGACCGTCGGTCGCTTTCGGCGGTTTCTTTCTAATTACGGGGGCTTTAGCCCGGCCGACGGCGCGGGCGCAAACCCGTACATCCCGGGGAGTGGATGGCTGGCAAACACGTGGATGGGCACGATCGCCACGACGAGCGACCACTTGAGCTTCGAGCTCGAAGAGTGCGGGGGGCCTTGGACGACGACGCCCGGCGCAAACGAGGCGCGACCGGTCACCTGCGTCGACTGGTACCAGGCCTTCGCCATGTGCATTTGGGAGGGCAAGCGGCTTCCCACGGAAGAAGAGTGGGAATACGCGGCTGCCGGGGGAAGCCAACAGAGAACCTACCCGTGGGGAGAGGCGGCCCCCAACGCGCAATTGGCCGTCTATGGGTGCCTGTTCGACGGCTTGCCGGCGTGTTCCGACGCTGACCTTCCCGTCGTCGGAAGCCTTCCGATGGGTGCCGGTCGTTGGGGCCAGCTCGATCTCGCGGGAAGTGTCTACGAGTGGACGCTCGACATGTATGCCCCGTACACGACCGCTCCTTGTGTCAACTGCGCCGATCTGACGGTCGGAATGGGCCGCGTGTTTCGAGGCAGCGATTGGAGCTTCGCCGACATCACCGCTCTCCGCGCTGCAAGCCGGTACGCCTTCGACGCCGCTTTCCCCGACCCGAGCCGAGGCTTCCGTTGCGCGCAGTCCCTCCCCGACGCCGGGCCGCCTCCCGCCGTGGACGCTGGTTCGGCTACGGACGACGGAGGATTCGCAGACAGCGACGATGGCGCGCCGAGCGATGCCTCCGGCGCGGTGGATCTGGAAGCGGGCGCGCCCAGCGAAGCGGGGCCGGTCGACTCGGCGGCGTCCGCGGAGGGCGCGTCGAGTCCCGGCGACG
>JBAULD010000557.1:0-19610 GCA_049578005.1 Polyangiaceae bacterium | reverse complement strand
GGAAGAAGGGCGTGTCGGCGCTCGCTTCGATGAAGTTCCCCTCGGCGTAGATTCGAAAGAGCCGCAAAGGCTCGCCCTTGATCTGCCCGCCGAGGATGAACGAGGCATTGAAGGCGACATCGTTCTTCGCCAGGTGCTCCTTGTCGCGGCGCTCGATGTCCCGCATCGCGTCGGATACGACGACGGCCATGTCGAACATCGTCCGCACGCTCCAGAGGTTCGGCGGCGCCCCCTCACCCTTCTGTTTGAGCACGTTGACGATCGCCTGAGTGCCGGCGAGGTTTCCGGAGCTCAGCAAGGCAAACACGCGGTCGCCTTTGCGCTCGAACACGGTCATCTTGCAAAACGAAGAAAAGTTGTCGACCCCCGCATGGGTTCGGGAGTCGGAGGCGAAGACAATTCCCTGGTCCAAAAGAACGCCTACGCAGTACGTCATGGGTCCGTTCTACCGGGCTCGGGCCGTCACGGCGACCGCTGCGTGACCCGACGCTAGCGGAGGCCGCTCCTGGCGATGGCTCCACGCAGGCGTCTCGCATGGTTCCAGTGGATGCCGAAATGCCCAACACTGAGGACGACGACCGCGGCGAGCAGGGGCAGGTGGACCTCGTAGACGGCGAGGAGGAACAATCCCAGCACCGGGAGGACGGCGAGGGGCAGCGGAACCGGTCCCAGGCTGCGATACAGGCTCGCGGTGGTAGGCGGTGCCGAGCCACGAGAAGGAGAAGCTCAGACCCATGGCCAAACCATCGGCGAGGAGCCTTGGCTGGTCTAATCCACAATGGTCGACACCGAGTCGCTCCAGTCGCCGGTGACGAGCTTCGACGTGGCTCGGTACCGGAAGTGCACGGTGGACCCCGGCGCGAGCCCCGAGATGGTGGTGCTCGCCTGGACGGTGATCGGAACGGACACCCAAGTCCTCTGTCCGTCGGTGCTGTAAGCCCACTCGTAGCCGGCGCGGTTTCCGGCCTTCGGAGCCGAGAGCTTCACGGATCCTGAGACGGGTCCCAGCCTCGCGACGAGGGCGCGCTCCTGGGCCCCGCGCTGCCTCTTCACCGACATTCCGGCGCTCTCGATGATCGCCGGGCCCTCTTCGATGTCGGCGTCGGCCGTCGCCTGGACGTGGTCCCGAAGCTGCTGGAGCAACACGACGACGGCCAGGCGTTTTGAGTCCCGCAGTGCGACGCTCCCGGGCGCCCGGCCAAGCGTCGCCACTTCGGCCTCCTCGAGCGCGGCGATGGCTGCTTCGACCGTCGCCAGCGGCGGATTGGGCGAGGGGAATCGTGGGTTCTTCGTCATTGCGCTCACGATCGCCCTCGCGACCGTGACGAGCCGTGGCACTTGGTACTCGGGGAGCTTCAGGACCGCGAAGGGCCGCGCAACGGGTCTCGTCGTCGTGCTCATTGTGACGGGGGGGAGGCTATCTGGTTTGCAGAGGAGCGGCACCTGGCGTCATCCGAGGGCGTGGGATGACTCCCGGTGCGGCGCCCTGAGTCATCCGAGGGCGTGGGATGACTCCCGGTGCGGCGCCCTGAGTCATCCGAGGGCGTGGGATGACTCCCGGTGCGGCGCCCTGAGTCATCCAAGGGCGTGGGATAACTTCCGGTGCGGCGCCCTGAGTCATCCAAGGGCGTGGGATAACTCCCGGTGCGGCGCCCTGAGTCATCCAAGGGCGTGGGATGACTCCCGGTGCGGCGCCCTGAGTCGTCCGAGGGCGTGGGATGACTCCCGGTGCGGCGCCGGGAGTGATCCGAGGGCGTGGGATGACTCCCGGTGCGGCGCCCTGAGTCATCCGAGGGCGTGGGATAACTCCCGGTGCGGCGTCCGCTCCGACTCCCTCGACGGTTGCGGCAGGGGCGGGACACCAGAGACCGACCGGATCCGCCTTCCGAACGATTTCTTCGTCGTAGATCGCGGCGGGCCGGATGGCGCCCAAGAACCTCATCGGCTCCCGGTCCCCTTCGCGGCGAACGCTTCTGATGCTCTTTCGCGACCGCCCCCTAGTAATCTTCCTCGTTTGCGCCGTGATGTTCCACTTCGCCAACGCCGCGATGTTGCCCCTTCTTGGGGAGATGCTCGCCAAGAGCCGCGCGCTCCTCTACTTTTTCATGCCCGAGACTCGTAGCCTACGAGGCGCGGCGGAATGACGGGCGCGGCGCGCGCGGGGGTCACATTGGCGGTGTTTTCGGCGATGCTCGCCCTCGTCGTCGTGCGGCCCCGGCGCTGGAACGAGGCTTGGTGGACGACTCTCGGGGCCGCGGCGATGCTCGCGCTCGGCTTGGTGTCGCCGCGGGAGGCGATCGAGGCGACCCTTTCCGGCAAGAACGCCCTTCTCTTTTTGCTGTCGCTCCTTGGGCTCTCCCTCCTCGTCGGCAAGAGCGGCTTCTTCGACTGGGCTGCGGTGCGATGCGCGCGCGTCGCGATGGGAAACGCGCGCGCTCTCTACCGGAACACGTTCGTGCTCGGCGCGGTCGTCACCGCGATCCTGTCGCTCGACACGACGGCGGTCATCCTCACGCCCATCGTGGTGGCGCTCGTGAAGAGGCTCAAGCTTCCGGCGGCGCCATACGTGGTGACGTGCGCGTTCGTCGCGAACGTCGGTTCACTCGTGCTCCCCATCAGCAATCTGACGAACATTCTCTTCGCGGATGCGTTTCACCTTACGTTCGCCGCGTTTGCGGCGAGGATGATCGCGCCGCAGATCGTGGCGCTTTTCACCACCTACGCTCTGCTTCTGTGGCACTTTCGTCGCGAACTTCCGCGCCGCTACGAGGACGCTTCTCTTCCGGAGCCGGCGAGCGTGGTGCCACATCGCGGCTACTTCCGAGCCTGCCTGAGCGTTCTCGTTGCCGTGCTCGTCGGGTACTTCCTGGCGCCACTCGCGGGACTCGAGCCCTATACCGTCGCGTTTGCCGGTTGTGGCGCGTTGGCAGTCGCGGGCGCAATCACCGGTCGTGTCGGCATCGGAGCGGTGGGCGAGCTCGCCTGGGGGGTCTTTCCCTTCGTCGTCGGCCTCTTCGTCGCCGTCCGCGGGCTCGAAAATCTGGGGATCGTCGGCGCCGCGTCGGCGTGGCTCGCCGAAATGAGGCCCGGTTCGCCGGAGAAGCTCTTTGCGGCCGCGGGGGCGACGGCCGTCGCGTCGAACGTTCTCAACAACCTCCCGTCGGCGTTGATCTCGCGAAGCGTGCTCGTGGACTCGCATGCCGACACGAGGACGGTCCTCGCCGCGTTGATCGGCGCCGACGTGGGGCCGATCATCACTCCGTTCGGCTCGCTCGCCACGATGCTCGTGCTGGCCCTCGCACACCGCGCGGGAGAAGCCGTGCCGACACGCGCGTTCGTGATGCTCGGCCTATGGGCGGCGCCGATCATCGTCGTCGCGACGACACTTGCCTTGACGATGGTCCGTCCCTGAATCGGCCCGTTTCACGCGGCAGCGACGCGGCACTCGCTCATTGACGGTCTCGGTATGGAACGTGCCTCGGCACGTCCACGTGCAAACGTCGACGAGCGCACCAAGCGACGCCGAGCCGCGAGCGGTCACGACCGTGCGCGGTAAGTGGCGCCTCGATGCGCTCATCGGCGTCGGCGGAATGGCGGAGGTTTACGCCGCGACGCACCCCAGCGGGAAGCGCAGCGCAATCAAGATTCTGCATCCCCACGTTCCGTTCATGCCGGAGGTGGACTGCGCGTTTCTACGCAACGCCCACCCGAACGCCGTTCGCGTCCTCGAGGACGACGTCGACGACAGGGGCAACGTCTGCATCGTGATGGAGCTGCTCGAAGGCGGAACGCTCCAGGAGTGGGCGGAGGCCGAGGGCGGCAAGCTCGCTCCCGCTCGTGTGCTCCGCATTGCCGATCAACTGCTCGACGGCCTCGCAGCGCTGCACGACGCGGGAATCGTGCATCGGGACATCAAGCCGGACAATATCTTTTTGACGACCGACGGGCAGGTCAAGATCCTCGACTTTGGCCTCGCACACCTCGGCGACGAAGACTCGAAGTCGGCGGCGGCGGCTCTCGCCGGCGTGGTCATGGGAACGCCGGAGTTCATGTCGCCCGAACAGGCGCGCGGGCGTTGGGATCTCGTCGGGGCGCAAAGCGACCTCTGGTCGGTCGGAGCCACGCTCTTCATGCTTCTGTCGGGTGAGGCCGTTCAGTCGCGACCGACTGTGCCCGAAATGCCGGTGAACACGCTCGAACGTCCGGTGCGGGCTCTATCGCTTGTCCTCCCCGAGGCGCATCCCGCGCTCGTCGAAGTCGTCGAGCGCGCGCTCGAGCCGTCACTCGAAGACCGTTGGGCCGACGCGCGAACGATGCAAACCGCCGTTCGCGCGGCCTACTTGACGATGGTTGGCGAGCCGATTTCCGTTTCCGCGTGATCGAGCCGCCCTCGAGACCCAGCGTCCCCGTTCTTCTTTTTTTGCATTCGCAGTTTGCCAACCGGAGTCCGGATGCACTTCGGCGCGAGCCGCGCTCCGGGCAGCTCCGACCGGCGACTTCCGTTCGCCGGCGTTCGGGCGAGCCTCTCCGAGTCCGGCGCGCGGTACGGCACGTGCACTAGCCCGGCGCATGCGCCCCGACAAAAGCCGAACCGGCGCTCCCCGCGTCACGCAATGATCGCTCATCCACTTCACGAACCGGGCTCTACGAACACGAATGTCCCGAGTCAGGGCCGCGGGATCCGTCACGTCCTCGTGTGTCTCGACCGTTCGCCGAGCTCCGAGCGCTGCTTGGCGTACGCCCTCTCGCTCGCGAACACCTTCGGGAGCGCGATGACGTTGCTCCACGTGATGCAACCTCCGGACGAAGGTCTGGGACCGCACACGACCGACGCGCTCGGCTGGGAAATCACGCGGCAAGAGGCGAATGCCCACCTCGAGAGGTTCGAGAAAGTGGCCGCGCGTTCGACCGGGCGGCGGATCGGCGTCCGGCTCGAGCAGGGTCGCCCGGCCGAGCGAATCGTGGCGTTGGCGCGCGAGCTCGGGGCGGACGTCGCGGTTCTCGGCAGCCACCGGGAGAGCGGCGAAATGGAGTGGAGCCTCGGTACGACGGCCCAACACGTTCTCGCGACGGCCCGGAGCTCGGTGCTCATCGTACGCGGGAACACGGGTACCCCTGGCTTCGCGTCGCCGAAGCGCATCCTCGTCCCGCTGGACGGCTCGGTCCGTACCGAGAGCGTCCTCCCCACGGCCGTGTGCATCGCAAACGCGCACGGAGCCGAGCTGCTGCTGGTGCATGTCGTGGCCGAGCCGATTCCGACGAGCGTCCTCGTCGCGCCCGAGGACTTGGAGCTCGCGCGTGAGCTGGCGACGCGGCTCGAGACGCGAGCCACCCGATACCTGGAGGCACTACGAGACACGGTGGGCCACGAAGTGGCGTCCGTGCGCATGCTGGTCGTTCGTCAGGCAGACAAGCGGCAGTTTCTCATCGAGCTATCGGAAAAGGAGCGGGTCGACCTCGTCGTCCTTTCGGCACACGGCAGCACGTGCAACGCGGCGCGGCCGTTCGGCAGCGTCACCGCGCATCTCCTGACCCATTCGACCGTTCCCGTCCTCGTCTTGCAGGATCTTCCCGAGTCGGGGGTCCGTCACGCCAGCGATATCAGCGAGTGCCGCGCACCGGCGCTTCGCTCGAGTTATCCGCCGGAGTCCGTTTGACGGTTCAGTCCGACGGGACATCGCAAGCGGACGCCGCGATGAGCTCCGCGCTCGAGGCGGACGCCCGTGCCGAGGCCGAGGCGCAACGAGATATCGAGCGCGCTCGCGCGTTGCGGTGGCGCTTTTTCGAACTTCCGCCGTTCGGCCCCGCCCTTGACCGCGTCCAGAAGCATTTCGATTCGCGGCCTCTCGAAGACGTCGTCGTCCGAAAAGCCGCGGAGTGGTTTCTCGACAACTATTACATCGTTCGGCGCGTCGCCCGGCAGGTCACCCAAGATCTTCCGCGTGGCTTCGTGAAGCGCCTGCCGCAGCTCGCGTCGGGCCCGAACCGGGGCTTGCCGCGAGTCGATGTCTTGGCGCGCGATTTCATCGCGAAGAGCGGCGTCGTCGTGGACCGCATGACGTTGAGCCGCTTCGTGGACGCGTACCAGACCGTCGCCCCGCTGACGATCGCGGAACTCTGGGCCCTCCCGACCATGCTTCGTGCATCGGTCCTCGGCAGCCTCCTCTTCTTTCTCGACGAACTCCACGTGCCTGTCGACGGAGCCGCGGATAGGGTTCGCTTTCCTCGCCCGCGAATCGAGGGCGCGCCGGCCCTCGCTCCCGCCGCGGGCGTGGAGCGCGCGATCCGGGCGCTCCGGCTGCTCGCGGAGATCGATTGGAAGGCATTCTTCGAGAGCAGCAATCGCGTCGAAGCCGCGCTTCGCCGGGATCCCGCGGATGTCTACGCGCGGATGGACTTCGACACGTGCGATTCGTACCGAAAGGCCGTGGAAGACCTCGCGTGGGAAACGGGGGTCCCCGAAGAAGACGTGGCGAGCCTGGCGGTCCGTCTCGCGCAGAATGCGGCTCCGGACTCGCGACGCGGGCACGTGGGCTTCTACTTGGTAGGCGGTGGCCGGCCCACGCTCGAGGCGCAGGTCGGCTACCGTCCCAAAGGGATCGCGCGGGTGCGCCGGCTCGTCACGCGCTTTGCGACTCTGACTTACTTCTTGCCTCTCGTGATTCTCACGGGAGGTTCGCTGCTCTTCGGATGGCGCCAACTGATGAAGGCGAGCGCGGGCGCCGGGGCGCCCTCGGGCTGGGGCCAGTCCTCCTTGGTTTTCCTCGCGATCGTCGTGGCGCTGGCGGCCGTGCCGCTCTGGTCGGTGGCCGCGATGATCTTGCAGTGGGGGCTCGCAAAGCTCCTGCCGCCGCGCCGGTTGCCCAAGCTGGACTACACGAAAGGGATCCCCGACGACGCACGCACGCTCGTCGTCATCCCGACGCTGCTCGGTCGGGCCGAGGACGTCGAAGGGATGCTGCGGCAAATCGAGCTTCACTATCTCTCGAACCCCGATCCGAGGCTCGGGTTCGCGCTCCTCACGGACAATCTCGACTCGACCGCGATGCCCGAAGACGCGACTCTCCTCGAGAGTGCCGCGCGAGGCATTGTCGCGCTCAATGCCAAGCACGGTGACGGCAAGACGGGCCCCTTCCACCTCCTTCATCGCAAGCCGCGCTGGAATCCGGCGGAGGGCCGGTTCATGGGCTGGGAACGCAAGCGGGGGAAGCTCGAAGAGCTGAACCGGCTGCTGCGGGGAGACAAAGAGACGAGCTACGTCCGCCAGGTGGGCGATCCGGCGAGGCTCGAGCGAATCCGATTCGTCATCACGCTGGACAGTGACACCGAGCTTCCCATGGGGTGCGCGCATCGGCTCATCGGCCTGCTCGCGCACCCGCTCAACGGCGCTTCGGTGGACGAGGGAACAGGGCGCGTCACGACGGGCTACACGATCGTTCAGCCCCGCATCGAGACGTCCCCGACGAGCGTCCTCGCGACGCGCTTCGCGCAAATCTTCGCGGGCGACGCCGGCTTCGACATCTACACGCACGCTTCGTCCGAGCTCTATCAGGATCTGTTCGGCTCCGGCATCTACTGCGGCAAGGGCATTTACGACGTGGACGCCTTCACGCGCAGCCTGGAAGGCCGCGTCCCCGAAAATGCCCTCGCAAGCCACGATCTTTTCGAGGGCGTCCACGGGCGCACGGCCCTCGCGTCGGACATCGTCTTCTTCGAGCAGTATCCCTCGCTCTACGCCGCGTTCTCGCGACGGATGCACCGGTGGGTGCGTGGAGATTGGCAGCTCCTTCCGTGGCTCCTTCCGAGCGTGCCGTCGTCCACGCGAAAACGTCTTCCGAACCCGCTCGCGGCCATCGATCGCTGGAAGATCATCGACAACCTCCGGCGAAGTCTGGTGGGCCCTTGCCTCTGCCTGCTGCTCGTGGCCGGTTGGACCGTGCTCCCGACGAACCCGTTGGACTCGACGTTGGTCGCGCTGGGCATTCTCCTCGTGCCGCTCGCGCCTGCGGTCGCGCAGCGCAAGAGGCGCCGCGAGAGCCTCGCGCGCTGCGCGCTGGCCATCGTGTTTCTCCTGCACGAGGCGATCGTCGTCGTCGACGCGATCGTCCGGGTGCTCGTGCGGACGACGATCACGCGCAAACATTTGCTCCAGTGGACGTCCGCCGCGAACACCAACCTGCGACTCTCCGGCCGTTCGCTGCGGGCGGTCTTCTGGGGCGAGATGTTCTTGTCCCCGCTCTCGGCGGTGGCCATCGCGGCGCTCGTCGCATGGTTTCGGCCGTCGGCGCTCTTGGCGGCGGCGCCGGTTCTCGCCGCCTGGCTGCTCGCTCCCGAGATCGCGCGCTGGGTGAGCGAGCCGCCTCGACCTCACGACGTGCCGCTCGGCGTGGACGATCGAAAGAAGCTTCGTCTCCTGGCCCGAAGGACGTGGCTCTTCTTCGAAACGTTCGTGGGTCCGCTCGATCAATGGTTGCCGATAGACAACTACCAGGAGGCTCCTCAGGAGCAGACCGCGCGGCGAACGTCGCCGACGAACATCGGGATGATGCTGCTCTCGACGCTTTCGGCGTACGATCTCGGCTACTTGGGACCGAGCGAGCTGTCTCTTCGGCTGCGCCGCGCCTTCGACAGCATCGGGCGCTTGACTCACTACCAGGGCCATCTCCTCAACTGGTACGAGACGAAGAATCTCGAGCCGCTCCTCCCGCAATACGTCTCCACGGTGGACAGCGGCAACCTCGCCGGGTGCCTGCTCGCGCTGGAGAAGGGCTGCCGAGACGCCGCCGAGGGCAACGCCATCCGCGCGGAAGCTTGGCTCGGCCTCGCGGACGCGCTCGACCTCGTCGACGAGATCGTGACGAGCATCGGCGCGCGCGTCGAGCCCGCGAAGCTGGGGCGGGTGGCGGCGGCTTCGGCGATCGCGCTCCGGTCCATCCTCGCCAGGATGCGCGTCCAGATAGAGCAGACCCGGGGACCCGCCATGGCCACGGCGTACGCGACGCTCGTCACCCTCTCGGACGCGATGGCCCCCAATCTCGACCGCGAGCTGCTCACGCTCCTGGAAACGGGCGCCTATCGGCATGAAGCCGACCTTCTGCAATCGCTCCGAACGGCGATGAAGAGCCTGCACCATCAGCTCCATCAGGCGCGCCGCGAGATCGACCTGGTGGTCCCCTGGCTCGCCTCCAAAGACGAGCCCGCGGCCATCGCGCTCGGCTTGCCCGAACGGCTCCGACTCGACGAGATCCCCGCCGCCGCGCGCGGGCTGGGTGCCCAGCTCGACGCCTGGGAGCGGGAGACACGCCGCCGCGGCGCGCTCTCGGAAGATCTCGAAGCCTCGGCGGGGCGACTGCGCGCGACGTTCCTGACCGCAGAGGCGAACGCGAAGTCGCTGAGAGACGAGCTCGTGAGCCTGGCCGCGCGCGCGGAGAGCGACGCGCGCGCCATGGACTTCCGCCTCCTCTACGACAAGGAGCGGAAGCTCTTTCACATCGGTTACAACGTGACGATCGACCAGGTCGATACGCATCATTACGATTTGCTCGCGTCCGAGGCGCGGCTCGCGAGCTACTTCGCGATCGTCAAAGGCGACGTGCCGGAGTCACACTGGTACACGCTCGGGCGTCCGATGACGCGCGTGGCTGGCGCCCCCGCGCTCCTTTCCTGGGGCGGGACGATGTTCGAATATCTCATGCCTTCCCTCCTCATGCGCAGTCGCGAGGGAACGCTGCTCCAGCAGAGCACCGAGCTCGCGGTCAAAGCCCAGATTGCCTATGGGCAAGAGCACAAGGCACCTTGGGGAATTTCCGAATCGGCGTATGCGCGACTCGACGCGCACCACACGTATCAATATCGCTCCTTCGGCGTTCCTGGGCTCGGCTTCAAGCGGGAGCTCGAGGAGGATCTCGTGGTCGCGCCGTACGCGTCGGTGCTGGCGGTGTCGCTCCGGCCTCGGGCGGTCGTGGAGAATGTGGCGCGGCTCGAATCGATGGACATGCTCGGCACGTACGGACTGTTCGAGGCGGTCGACATGCATCCGGCCCGCGCGGACTCGCATCCGAGCGGCACCGCGGAGAACGAAGCCCGGACCTACGCGGTCGTGCGCTCGTACATGGCGCACCACCAGGGGATGCTTCTCGTCGCGCTCGACAACTATCTCAACGACGAAGTCATGGTCGAACGCTTTCACGCGCACCCTTCGGTTCGCGCGGGGGAGATGCTGCTCAACGAGCGCGCGCCGGCGGTGGCGCCTGCCGAATGGCCCGTCGCCGAGGCGCAGGAGAGCGCCGGAGAAGACCGAGCGCCGACGACGTTCCGCGCGTCGGTTCCCTGGTCGCCGAGCGCGGAGGGAAGGCCGCAAGCGTTCGTGATCGGCAACGGCCATCTTTCGAGCGTACTCACGGACCGAGGCGGCGGCGGCCTCCGCTGGCGCGGTCTCGCGCTGACGCGGTACCAACCCGACGGCACATGCGACGGAGACGGGATCTGGTTTTATGTACGCGACGAGGACAGCGGCAGAACGTGGCTCGCGACCTCGGATCGGGGGCGGACGACCTACGCCGCCCACAAGGCGGAATTCCATCAGCGGGACCACGGGATCTCGATTCACGTCGGCGTCGCGGTCGCGCCTGCAGACGACGTCGAGCTGCGCCAGGTCACGCTCCACAACGAGACCGATCAGCCCCGTCGCCTCACCGTGACGAGCGCGGGCGAGCCAGTCCTCCTCGCCCTCGGGGACGCGGCGACGCATCCGGCGTTCGCGCGCCTGTTTCTCGAGAGCGAACACGTCGCGGAGCTCGAGGCGCTCGTCTTCACACGTCGTCCCCGGTCGGAGAAGGAGGACCGGGCGGTCCTCGTACACCGCCTCGTTCGTGAAGGGTCCGCGGTGACCTTCGGGGGCTACGAGACCGACCGCCGGGACTTCTTCGGTCGCTGCGCGAGCGCCCGCGCCCCTCGCTCGCTGACCGACGGCTCCAGGGCCACGCACGGCCGCGTCGGAGCGGTGATCGACCCGGTGATGGCGCTGACCGCCGAAGCGGACCTCGCCCCGAACGGGACGGTCTCGTTCGCATTCGTCACGGCGGTCGGCCGGTCGCGAAGCGCGGCGGTCGCGCTGGCCTCGCAGTACGGGTCGATGCACGCGGTGCTCTGGGCCTTCCGCGACGCCGAGCAGGAGAGCCCGCGTCGCCTCGCGCGCGCCGGACTCGACCCGGATCTCTTGCCTGCGATCCAGCGTCTCTTCTCCGCGCTCCTCTTCGCCGACCCGAGCTTCCGCGCGCCGCACGAGGTCGACGCCCCTGCGGGCCCGCCGCGTCCACGCAAGAGCGCGCTCTGGGGCCGGGGGATCTCGGGCGACCTTCCCATCCTCCTCGTTCGGGTCGGAGATCCGGGCGCCACGCTCCTCGGCGAAGCGGTCTTGGCCCAGCGCCACCTTCGGTCGCGCGGCTTCGCGTTCGACCTGGTCCTCATGGACGAAGAGCCCTCCGGATACATCTCCGACGGCACGGGCTCGCTGCGGAACGCGCTCGCGCAGCTGGACACGAACGGATGGATCAACAAGCGGGGAGGCGTCTACCTGCTCGCCGTCGACCAGCTGGACGACGAGGAGCGCCGCCGGCTCGCGGCGACGGCGAGGGTCGTCCTCGACACGCGAGACGGCTCCCTGGCGGACCGGATGGGCCGGCCGGTCGAGAGCCCGCCCAAGCTCCCGCGCTTCGAGCCGACCCTTGCGGGGGAAACGGCGGCGCCCTCACGGCCCCATCCGAAGCTGATCTTCGACAACGGGACGGGGGGCTTCTCGGAAGACGGGCACGAGTACGTGATCGCCGTTCGCCCCGGTCAACCGACGCCGGCGCCGTGGTCCAACGTCCTCGCGAACCCGGCCTTCGGCTGCATCGTCAGCGAATCGTCGCTCGGCTCCACCTGGTCGCTGAACGCCGGTGAGAATCGGCTGACACCCTGGAGGAATGATCCCGTCCTCGACACGCCGTCGGAGGTCCTCTACCTGAGGGACGAAGAGACCGCCGCGGTCTGGTCGTCGACGCCGCTTCCGGCAGGCGGCGACGTAGAGACGATCGTGCGCCACGGCGTCGGGTACACGACGTATGCGCGGGCCAGCCATGGCCTGGAAGAGGAGCTCACGGTCTTCGTTCCTCCGAAGGCGCAGCTCAAGATCGTGCGTATTCGGCTGAAGAACAAGCTCCCTCGCCACCGCCGCCTGACGGCGACCTACTACGTCGAGTGGGTCTTGGGGAGCCTGCGCGAAGAGCAGAGAGCCTACGTCGACTCGGAGTTCGATCGCCCCAACTCCTGCCTTCTCGCGATGTGCGGTTGGAACGCCGAGTTCGGCGACCGTGTCGCGTTTCTCGCCTCCGAGCGGGACGTGCACGGATTCGCGACCGACCGGACGGAGTTTCTCGGCCGCCCCGGCGACTATGCACGGCCGGAAGCGCTCGCGCGCTGGGGCCTTTCCGGGCGTGTGGAAGCGGGGGTCGACCCCTGTGGAGCGCTGCAAGTGCACCTCGAGCTCGACGCGGCCGGCGAGGCATCCGACGAGATCGTGACCCACTTCGTCCTCGGGCAAGCCGCATCGCGCGCCGAGGCGTTGGAGCTCGTCGCGCAGTTCCGGAAGCGCGAAGCGGTCGATGTCGCCTGGGACGAATCGACGGCGTTCTGGGAGGATCTTCTCGGGGGTGTGCGCGTGAAGACGCCCGAGCCGGCCATGGACATCGTGCTCAACCGCTGGCTCCTCTACCAGAGCCTCGCGTCGCGGATCTTCGGACGGACCGCGTTCTATCAGTCGAGCGGCGCATTCGGATTCCGGGATCAGCTCCAGGACGTGCTCGCGCTCGTGCACGCGGCGCCCGACCGGGCGCGCGCACACATTCTGGAAGCAGCGTCCCACCAATTCGAGGAAGGCGACGTCCTGCATTGGTGGCACCCGCCTTCCGGTCGCGGCGTGCGAACGCGCTGCTCCGACGACATGGCGTGGCTGCCCTTCGTCACCGCAGGCTACGTCTCGGCGACCGGCGACACGTCCATTCTCGACGTGCCCGTCGCGTTCCTGAAGGGCGACCCGCTTCGTAATGACGAGCACGATCGATACGCCGAGTTTGCGGCCTCGCCCAAGGTCGATACCCTCCTCGGTCACTGCCGTCGGGCGCTCCAGCGCGCCTTGACCAAAGGCTCGCACGGGCTGCCGCTCATGGGGGACGGGGACTGGAACGACGGCATGAACCGCGTCGGTCCGCAGGGCCGCGGAGAGAGCGTGTGGCTCGCCTGGTTTCTCTGCGCGACGATGGAACGCTTCGCCGCGCTGTGCGAGCGCGCCGGCTCGGCTTCCGGCTGCGAGGAGGCGACATCGTGGAGGACGCGTTCGGAGTCGCTCCGGGCGGCGATCGAGGCGAGCGCCTGGGACGGCGCGTGGTACCTGCGAGCCTTCCACGACGACGGCTCGCGACTCGGGTCGGCGACGCAGCGCGAGTGCACGATCGACTCGATCGCGCAATCGTGGGCGGTCCTTTCGGCCGCCGGCGACGAGGGACGGTCGCGTCGCGCGATGCACGCCGCCGACGAACGGCTCGTCCGCGAGGCCGACCGGCTCGTCCTGCTCCTCGACCCGCCTTTCGACGTCACCGTGCACGATCCCGGATACATCCGTGCGTATCCCCCGGGCGTCCGGGAGAACGGCGGGCAGTACACGCACGCGGCGACGTGGATGGGGTGGGCTTACGCCGCGCTCGGGGACGGCGGCAACGCGGCTCGCATTTTCCGAATCCTCAATCCAATCCTTCGCGCTCGAACCGCCGAGGACTCCGAACTCTATCGCGTCGAGCCCTACGTCCTGGCCGGCGACATTTACGGGTGTCCGCCGTGGGTCGGTCGAGGCGGCTGGACTTGGTACACGGGCGCAGCGGCATGGGCCTATCGCCTTGGCGTGGAAGCGATCCTCGGCTTGCGGATGGAAGACGGGCGGCTTTGCGTCGATCCGTGCATTCCGCCCGAATGGAAGGGCTTCGAGGCCTGGGTGCGCTTCGGCGCAGAAGAGGTTCACGTCGTCGTCGAGAACCCGAGCGCCGTCAGCCGCGGCGTAGCCAGCATCACGCTCGACGGCGCGCCGCTCGATTCGAATCGGATTCGCGTCGACCCAGGCGCGGCCACGAAGGGCCGGCGCGAAGTCCGGGTGCGCCTCGGCGCTCCCGAGATCGCCGGCTCGGAGCTCGCTCGCAAGTCGGCTTGAACCCCGAGCGCCTGAGAGGTCCCCCCCGTGCGCCTGAGGGGGCCTCCTTACGGCGTACAAGCGTACGAGCGTAACGAGCGTACCGATTCAATACCGATGCTGCCAGAGCACGTCCGCGATCGAAGTCCCCAGGTTGCCGAACGTGGTCTCGAGGGACCAGCTCCTGAAGAAGCGCCAATTGACGATCCCGTAGGTGGTGTCCTGGTTGGTACCTTGCGGCGGGGTGCCCAGCACCACAGCAAGTTGCAGCGAAATGTCCTTCGCGATCTGGACCGCCACCTCGGGTCGCGCGTTGGCGCCGCTGGTGTCGATCTTCGCGGTGATCTCCAGGCCCGTGAGCTTGTTCAACCCCTGCGTCAGGCCCGCGGTCGCGAAGCCGCTCACGGCCGCCCCAGCCTTCGTCGTCGAATCCGTCTGCCCGCCGGCGGACGCGGTCGCAGGCTCCAGGCCATTCGCATCTCCAAAAAGGATGAGCGCCAAGATCTCGTTTTGCGGCCGCGGCGGCTCGGAACGGAGGATCAACTTGCCGGACTTCAGCGGACCGATGAAATCGGCGTAGACGCGCGTTCCGTCGCCGGCGGTCCAACTGGCCGTGACCCGCACTTCGGGATTGGACGGGTCGCCCAGGAACGTCACCGTCCCGGTCTCGATCTCGAAGCTCTTGTCGCGCACGTCGAGCGTGCCGCGCTTCAGGTGGACCTGCCCGGTCACCGCGGTCGAATCACCCGGCTTCGCCGTCAGGTCGCCGTCGAGGTCGATCTTGACGCCCAAGCCTCGTCGGACCTCGACGTCCTTTCCCAAGTGCACGTCGACGGTAGGTGCGCTCCAAGACGTCCGAGAACCGTGGCGCTGGGCCTTTGCGTCCGATCCGTCGAGCGGCAAAGCCATGAACTTCCCTTCGGCCGTGTACACGCCCACGTGCGTTTGCGGCGGCGCTTCGGCGAGCTTTTGCACCGAGTGAGTGGGGGCTTCGGGGAGGTCCACGTGCAGGATCGGCACGTCGATCGTCACGTGCGTCGTTCCGTCTTCGGGCGAGGCGGCGGCGCGCAGGTCGAACTCGCCGTACGCGGACCCCATTGCCGCGCCTTCCAGCGCAATCGGAATCGCGCTTCCCTTTGGAATCCGCAGGACGCCCTCGGCGCGGGTGAGTCGCAGACCGTCGAGATAGGCCGCGCCCGAAGCGGTGAACGTTCCACTCGTCCCCGACGCCGACAGACGCTCGAGCCGCACCAGTCCTTTCGGCGCAAAGACTACCGTCGCCTGAACGCCGTGGATCTCCTGTCCGAGCGCGGTGACCTCGACGAGGCCATCCGAGAGGACGATGGTCCCGTCCATAGTGGGCTTTTCGTTCGGGCCGAAGGCGATGTGCGCGTCGGCGTCGATCATTCCGCCCAGCTCGTCGACGACCCCCTCGAGGAGTGGGGCGAGGACAGCCGCGGGGAAATGCGTGGACTGAAACGCGGCGCTGAAAGCGCCGGATGGATCCAGCGACGGTATCCATTTCTTTCCCCACGTCGTTGTCGCCGTTGTCGTCATCCGCGCCTCTGCGCCGACCCGCTCGACGTGCGCGCTCGCATCGAGCGAGTGGGAATCGATCACGACCTTCACGCTCCCGGTATCGAACGTTTCGCCGCCCACTCCCGGATTTGCCAGATTCAGGTCGACCGTCGCGCGCGCGTCCCTGTGCAGGCCCGTGAGCTCGATGACGCCACTCGCCTGGCCCGTCAATCGCCGGTCCGACGCGGCCGCGAGCCCCGCCAGGGGAAAGCGCGTGAAGGTAGCCTTCGCAGACGCGTCCCAAGGTACGGCACCCGCCGGCGGCGCGAGGACGTCCTCTAGCCTGGCGTTCACGCGCGCGCTGGCGTGGAGGGCGCGCGTGGTCCCCGAAGTGACGTCTAGGACGACGTCCGAAGCCACGCCGTCGTACGTCGCCGCGACGTCGGCGTTCAGAGGTCCTAATAGGGCCGAACCGTCGAAGTGGACCGCCCGGGCGGTGACCTTCGCGTCGACCTTGGGCTTGCGGTAGGTGCCGTCGATCTCCACGCGGCCTTCGACCTCTCCCTTTGCACCGGCGATGGCGAAGAGGCCCGGCAGGCGCTCGAGCTTGCGCGGCGGAACCACGAGAATGGCCGAAAAGACGACGTCTTCGAGCGCCGCCACCGCACTCTTGCGAGATTCGAAGAGCCGCTCGAAGGAAGCCGCGGCGCTCTTGAAGTCGAGCGAGACGAGAGGTCCGTATTTGTCGGTAAGGCGCGCAGCGATCTCGGCGGATCCGTCTCGATCGGCGCGCAGGTCCATCTGGACGTCGATGCCCGATAGGTATCCCGGCGCGACGCTCAGACCGTACGTCCGGAGCGCGAGGGTCCCGTCGGGCGATTTGTCCGCCTCATCTCGTCGTCGAAGGTGACCCTCCACCGTCAGCCGACCCGCGATTCTCGAAATCGGCAGCAGCCCGGGGGGGAGGCGATCGGCGACCCTGGCGAGATCGATCTTGCCGCGGACCTGCAGCTCGCCCCGCGTCCGGCGCCACGATCCGGCGTCCAGCGGTCCCTTGCCCCCGATTTCGAGATTCACCTGGGACAGGTCGAGCGTCCCCACGTCTCCCGCGGACACGTTCATTGCGCCGCGGACGTTTCGCCCGGTCATCTTCGCGTCGACGTGACCGCTCACCTGGTCGAGGCTCCCGAAACAGCCGCCGCTGAGGTCGACGGTCGCGCTGCCGTCGACGCGGTCGCGGCGCGCCGAGAGGTCGATGGCGAACGCCAGGCGTCCGCTCCTCAGGGTGTCCTCGAATCCCAGCAGGTAGCCCAGCGCGCGCAGGTCCACGCCTTTCGAGCCTGCCTGTACGACGACCGATTCGCCCCCCGCGTCCAGCGACCCACGCACCGCTTCGCCGATTCCGGTGATCGCCGCCTCTGCGACCGAGACCCCGTCGGGCTGAATGTTCACGCGCGCCGCCGTGGCATGGAGCGCCTCGGTCCCGCGCGACACGTCCAGCTGCAGGTGCTCGACCGTCGGAGTCTCCCCGAGGACGACCGTTGCACCGGCCCGAACCGCCTCGCCGTCGCCTCGAAGCGAGACGGTCACGCGCTCCGCAGTGAGCGGTCCCGCCGCCGCCACGTGCGCGCGATGAAACCGGTAGCGTGCGATCCGAACCCCGTCGGCGTCGAATGTGACGTCCACGTGCGGCGCCTCGAAGGAACCGAATGTGTGGGCGGTCAGTTGACCGCGGCGGACGCTCGCAAAGGGGAGGGCTACGTCTTCGACGTGGCCGGCGATCGTCGCGTCGAAGGACGGCATTGAACCCAGCGCGATCGATCCCTGAATCGTGAGCGCTCCACTTCCGGACACCAAACCGCTCGTCCCGCCGGCGACGTCGGCCGTGAAGTGCCCCTGCACCGTCCCGTCTCGGGTCTGTTCTACGTTGGCTTTCGCGTGAAGATCGAGGCCGGAGCGGGGCGCGTTCGGCCATAGATCGCTCAGGTCGACGTTTCGAAGCGCGAAATCAATCGTCGCGCCCAACGCCCCATCGATGCGTACGTCGGCCCCACTTTGGAGCTCGGTAGCGCCCGCTCTCGCGTTCACCGTCGTACGCAGCTTGGCGAGAGGACCATGGGCTTCGGCGTGCAGCGTGACGGGCCGGTGGATCGGCGCCTGAGGAAAGAGCGCTCGAAACCGGTCGCCCGAGACTTCCGGCACGTCGAGCGTCGCGTCGAGCGACGTTCCGTCGAACGCGGCTGCTGCGGTCGCGGGGATGTCCCCAACGGTCCCCGTGAACGACGCGACCAGCCCGAAGGGCCGGCCGCTCTGCGAAGGAACGAAAATCCGCCCGCCGATTTCGCCGCGCGGGTCCATCCCCTGGGGCATCCCGTGCCCCACGAAGGAAGCGTGCGGCGTATCGACGGTGACTCGACGCCCGTCGACCCTTACCGTGGCCCCGCGTAGCCCGTCGACATCCGCTGCGATCGGCGGCCATCCTCTCGGGTGCCCGTGGACCAGCGCGCGGTGGACCGCGATGTCGTGCAATGCGAGACGAAGGGTCCGCTCGGTCCCCTCCGCGGTCGATGGCTTTCGCCGATCGAACGCGCTCTCGAGCTTCAGGGTACCGCCTTGGTCTGCGTCGAGGTTCACGTCGACGGATTGCACGTCGATGTCGAATACATCGACGTGGAGATCGCCCGACCCCCGGAGTATCGATTGCAAGAGGGCCAGGGGCGCGATGCGGCCGCGCACCCCGCGCGCAACGACGAGCGTCGTGCCGTCCGCCCCCGAGATCCGCACGTCGACCCCGTCCGCCCTATCGAGTCGCAGATTTTCGATGCGCTCGATCACGAGCTTTCCTTCGAACTCGGAGGCAAAAAAGCGGTTGAGCTCGCGCATCGTCAATCGCCGCGCGGCGGGCAGATTCAGGAGCAGCACGCCGGCGACGACGGAGCTCACGAAGACCAGGGCGACAGCCAGGACCGAGAAGAAGACCGCCCGGAGGCGGCGCATGGCAGGAGAACGCGCTCGGGGCTTCACGCGGAAATCCGCAAGAGCGCGGCTCCCTCCGGTCTCCGACGATCCTGCTCCCGGTTAATGCGCACCGTGTCCTCCCAGCGCGCCGTGTAAACAACGAGAACGACCCTGCGCTTATCAACAGAACGAGCCTGCGCTATCAACCCGGCGGCGTCAGCCGACGGGTTCAGTACCGCGACCGTCAGGGAGCGGTCAGGTCTAGGCGCGCACCACTCTATCGCGGTGGACGATGGGCTTCGCAACTCAACGTAAGCCGGCGGACGAGTAAGTCAATGGCATATCCATCGCGGCTGGCGCGGGCAAATCGTCGTCGCAGCACACGAGCATGCAGCTCCGCGCGCTGTCGGAGCATAGTCTCGAAGCGAGGCGGCCTCTGCGATGCTTGACGTAGTGCGAGTCATTGCCTTGACCCTGGCGATGATTCGCTCTCTCCGTTTGCGATCCGTCGTGGGGGGATCGGCCGGATTGCTCATGGCCTATGGCTTTGCCGTTATCGCCGTGCAGGTGGCGGACGCCGTCGCCAAGAAGGCAGTCGGTGGCGAGTACGCCATGGGACTGATCTTTCTCGGAATGACGTCCGCTTCCGTCGGCGGCAACTCACGAATTCCAGGTGGCGTCTGGCTGTCGTCGCACCCCACTCTCCGCCACGTGGCTTTCGCTGCCCTGGCCCTGGTTCCGCTTGTGCACGCGTCGCGTCGGTCATCGCGATTGCGGCCGGAGTCGGCAGAGGCGCGGCGATGGGACGCGCTCGGAAACCCTTTCGTATTACTCGCGGTCCTCGAGCTGAGCTTCGCCGTCCTCGCGGTGCTGTGGGCCCAATTGCATTGGTCGTGAACAAGTCTCGAACCTAGGG
>JBAULD010000556.1:0-2297 GCA_049578005.1 Polyangiaceae bacterium | reverse complement strand
AGCGTGGCGGGCAGCGCCTACGTCACCACCCAGCTCTGCTTCGACGATGCGCTCGACGACGCGATCATCGCCTCCCAACCGCTTTACGACGAACGGGGAGCGCGCGACACGACCAACTCGTCAGACACGGTATTTTCGGCCAGCGATTACCAAAACTACGAGTTTCAAGTGCAGCGCATGACGGACGGCGCGATGCTCACGTGGAAGACGATCGTCGTGCGTGGGTCGCCCTCGGAAGCGCTTTGTGGACAAAGCAGCGGCGACGGCGGGCCGATGGGCGGCGGTTCTCCCGGCGGTCAAGGGGGACCGCCCATGCCACCCGCAAGCGGCGAAGGAGGCGGCATGCCGGGTCCTCCCCCCGACGGCGGCATCGGCGGACCGAATGGGTCGCCGCCCAGCGGGGGGGACGCCGGGTGATCGGCGGGTCGTCCGGCGTCGATTTGTTTCGAGGCCGCGCTTCGTGGCTGCGCGCCGCTATCCTGGTGTGAATGTCAGGGGCCGACGAACCGCGGGTCAGCGTCGTCTACGTCGAGGACGACGACCGGCTCGCGCGCCTCACGTCCCAATACCTGGCTTCGCACGACGTCGATGTGTTCCTGGTGAGACGCGGCGACGAAGCCGTCGCCGAGGTGCTGCGCCTCCGTCCGGACGTCGTCCTGCTCGACTTGATGCTCCCCGGCGCGGGAGGACTCGACGTTTGCCGGAAGCTGCGCGAACGGATGGACGTGCCCATCATCATGGTCACCGCTTGCACGGAGGAGGCCGATCGCGTCATGGGTCTCGAGGGCGGAGCAGATGACTACGTCAGCAAGCCATTTTCCACGCGAGAGCTCCTCGCGCGAATCCGAGCGCAAGCCCGACGCGCCCGCGGACGTACGGGACCGCGGCCCGACCGGCTCGAGATCGGGTCGCTCGTCGTGGACGCCTCCGCGATGAGCGCCTCGATAGGTGGGCGGCCCCTCATTCTGACGACGTTGGAGTTCGGGGTCCTGCGCGCTCTCGCCGAGCGGCCGGGCCGGGTCCTCTCGCGCGAGCAGCTTCTCCAACTCGTTCACGCCAGCGGCGACGAAGCGTTCGACCGATCCATCGACGTCCACGTGTCGCGTCTCCGCCACAAGCTCGGCGACGATCCGCGAAACCCGCGCCTACTCAAGACCGTGCGGGGGGTCGGCTACCTTCTCACCCCGGACGAAGCGTGATCCCGCCCGCGCGCCGAACTCTCGCTTGGAGACTCTACGCGGTCGGATTGGCGCAGCTAGTCCTGCTCGCCACCTCAGTAACGGCGGTCGGATGGCTCGTTCGCGGCACCCCGCCGGACGCCGAGGTTCCGCCGCCGATCCGCGCAAGCGAAATCGGCGAAGTCCCGCGCGGACGCCCGCCGGAGGACCATCGGCCTCCTCCGCCCCACGGCGTTCCCCCCGGATTCGCCCCGCTTCTTACCTTCTTCATCAGCGGCGTCGTCATCGTCGGCGCCGGAGCCTTTTGGACTGCGCGATGGATCGTCGCACCAGTCGAGCGCCTCTCGCTGGCCGCGCGCACCCTCGGCGCGGGCGACCTCAGCGCGCGAACGGGGATTGGCCGCGACGACGAGCTCGGCGACCTCGGTCGCGCGTTCGACGAAATGGCCGAGCGCGTGCAGAAGCTGTTGCTCGCTGAGAAGCAGCTCCTCGCGAACGTTTCGCACGAGCTGCGGACTCCGCTCGCTCGCATTCGCGTCGCCATGGACATTGCAAGCGAGAGCGACGCCGAGATCGGTCGACTCTCGCTCGCCGAGATTGCCGTCGACCTCGCGGAGCTCGACGCGCTCATCGAGGACATTCTCACGGCCGCGCGCTTTGCCGTCGTGGACGGGAACCCGTCCCCTCGGGCCTTCGAGCTCCACGAGGAGGACCTCGGACCAGAGGTAATCGCGATGCGTGCCGCCGAGCGCTTTCGAGCACGACACGCGACAAGAACTCTCGTCGTGATGGCCGACGAGGACCTCCCGCTCGTCCGCGTGGACTCGGTGTTGCTGCGCCGCGCGATCGACAACTTACTCGAGAACGCAAACAAGTACTCCCCCGACCTCGAGAGTACTATCGAGCTTCGCACGACGCAGTCGGCGAAGGGCGTCACGTTCGCCGTCACCGACCACGGAATGGGCATCGCGAAAAGCGACGTGCCGCGCGTCTTCGAGCCATTTTTTCGGGGCGAGCGCAGTCGCTCGCGAGGGACGGGCGGCGTTGGCCTGGGCCTCACGTTAGCCAGGCGCATCGTCGAGGCGCACGGGGGGGCCATCGACCTTGAAAGCGTGGTGG
>JBAULD010000555.1:0-13106 GCA_049578005.1 Polyangiaceae bacterium | reverse complement strand
CCTGAAAGCTCTCTCGCGCCCGCCGTAGTCGCGACGCCGCCGTGCCGATCGGAATGCCCACCATCGCCGCGATCTGCGCGATGGTTAGCTCTTCGATCTCGAAGAGCACGAAGACCACGCGAAGGTCGTTCGGGATGGCGTCGATGACGGTGCGAAGGACGGCCCGCGCGCACCGCTCGTCGGCCAGTTCCTCGGGCGACGGCACGACGGCCACGATCTGGTCGACATCCGAGCCATTGGACGCCGGACGTCGTCGGGCTGCGCGGCGGGCCTCCGACGCGACACGCACCGCGGTTGAAAAGAGAAAGGACATCTCGGCTCCTGGAGCGATTTCGTCCAGGCGACGCGCCAAAATACACATCACTTGTTGTGCGGCGTCTTCGGCGCTCGCTTCTTCGACCCCCAGATATCGGACCGTGCGCCACACGAAGTCGTAGTGGCGGTCGATGACTCCGCGCAGTCGCTGCGTCGCGGCACCGGCTGAGCTAACCGTCTCCGGACGCGCCAAGGAACCGGACGACGAGACGCCGCTTTCCGCGACGATATCGACCGGTAAGCCGGATGGATGCAGCTCCCGCGTGTTCATGGGGGAAAGACGGACAAATGGCGGCCCCCTCATCGTTTGATCACAAAAAATCGACCCCCAGCCCCGCCCCGGCGCCCAAGCCGACGGCCGGTACCCGGTAGACTTGAATATTCGGCCGAAACTCGAAGTTGTCTTGGATGACGCGAAAGAGCGCGCCCGCTTCCGCGTCGAAAAAGAACGGTGGGGCAAGCGACCACTCCGCGCGCGCCATCGGCCCGACGGCCATCCACGGGCGAAGGTTCCGCTCGGCGCCGGCGATGTTGCCTCCGGCGGCTTCGAGCGCCCCGGCCTCCAAGCGGGCGCATGCCGTCGCATGCATGGCGGCGCGCGACCAGGCCATGGGACATGCGTCCAATTGAGCCGCCGTAAGAATGAATGTCGCCGTGCCGCCCGCGGAGACATCGATTGCGCCGGTGCCCGCACGCAGGAACGCCAAGCGCAGCGATGGGTCGAACCAGGTCGAGCGGTTGGCTCGCCACCCCACATAAGGGGAACCGGTTACGAGCGCGTTCGGCGATGCGCCTGCGACGACCACGAAATCTGCGCCCGCATAGACTGCCTGACGGCCCGAACCGGCCAGGGCGGCGCCGCTCGTTATCCGATCGTCACGGCGCGCGATGGCGAACGCCGGAGGCGCCTCTTGTGCGACAGGCGGAGGAAGGCGAGATGTCGACCTTGTCGACGAAGGGACAGCGAGGGAAGGATTCGGAGCAAGATCATCCTCGGAGGAACGGTCGCCGGGATCGACTGCCAGCGCGACCACTAGGGCGATCGCGTCCGCCACCTCTGCGCAGCTGTCCCCTTGGAGAGCCCGCGTCCCATCGGGTCGACCGGCCCTCATGATGGCGACGCTTCCCGTCGCGGGCGGCCCCGCGTCGAGCCTAACGTAGAGCGTGCGTGCGGCCTCTTTCCCCGAGCTGGGACGGAGCCGCGCGCTCTCCGCCTGAACGCGGGCCAAGAATGCGCCCTCGTCAGGACAACCGTCCGAGGCTTCGTACGTCAATCGGACCGGCTCCTCGACCGTGCTCTCGGCGGCGGCGGGAGTCGGAGCGAAGGACAGGAACCGGGCCAGGGCGATGCCAATTGCGCAGACGATCCGCGGTCCGGCTGGCGCTCCTCTCACGCGACCCGACTGTAGCGTGAAGCGAGGTCGTTCGGAGTGTAACCTTTACTAGAGCTCCTGCCCGAGATTGCCGCCAGCGCGCTACCCTCTCCCTCCCCCGGTGCCGTCAACCGTACCTTCCGATTCTCTCGTTCGCGCCCTCGACGCTGCAATCGCGGGCCGCCGCGATGCGCTCTTCGATCTTCTCGCGCGTGGCTCGCATCTCCCCGGCACACGGATGAACGCGACGCTGGCTGAAGCGTTTGCCCACGCCTGCAGGACTCGGGGGGCGCCGGCCGACCCGGTCGCGCTCGCTCTCGCTCGTCTTTCCGCCAACGAGGCGCCAGGGGCAACGGCGCTCGAGTTCCTCCCCGTTTGCGGCGTGTTCGCACTGGGTGCACGGGCCGCGACCGACGAGACCGTGCGCGCGCGCTTCGTAGCGGAGCTCCACGCCCACGCCGACGATTTACGGTTTCGGCCTCGCGAAGCGGTCGTCCTCTCGCTCTCTCGGATTGGTCACGCCGCAGGCGAATCGCTCGTGACCGACGTCGCCTCCTGGATGGACGGCTACTTTCACGCCGCCGCGGTCGTCCTCGCACTCGCGCTCGACCCCTGGTTGGGAAGCCTCCACGATTCGAAGCCTGTCGTGGCGCGCTTCGACGAAGCGTTCGCGCTTCTCCGGGCTGCGCCGCGCTCCGCAGCGCGCTGGCCCGGGCACAAGGAGCTTTTGCTGGCGCTGGAGCGCGCCACTCCGAGTATCGCGCTCCGTTTCGGCGTTGCCGTCTTCGACATGCTCGAGCGCTGGACCGCCTCTTCGGATCCCACGTTGCGCGAGTCGATCGCGACGATGATCTTCTCCGAGAAGCTCGCCGGCCGCCACGCGTCCGACCTCGACCGAGTGCGCCGCGCGCTGGACGCCACCCGCCCGGCCCCCCGCAACCCAGACCACGACGTCGGGCCGACACGAGACCGTAGTCGAAACCGCCGCCGCGGCGGACGTTCGCATTAGCGCCGACTTTCCGTTCTCGGTTCGCGGACGTCCGGGGCTGGGAAATGAGGCGCTCCCGCCTCGTCCACGATCTTGGTCGCCGCCGCAGCGCGAGCGCTCTTATGCCGGAGGGTCGCGTGATCGACCAGCGCATAGCCTTCGAGTAGATCGAGCCACTCGAGATCGAGCGTCCCGCCGCTCGGCAGGATGAAGACCCCGAAGAGATGTCCTTGCCGGCGAACCTCTTGCACGAGCGGCCGGGGCACATGCAAAGCGGCGTGCGTGATGAGATGAACCACCGGCTCGCGCTTGTCGCGACCGCGAACGAGCGCCATCTCCGTGGCCAGTTGAGCGAACACCCGCGCCGGGTTGCGTCCACGCTCACCTTTGAAGCCGAGCAGCCATGCGGCCGGGAGCTGTGCCCGGTCGCGCGCGCGTTGCACTTCGTACAGGCGAGAATCGAAGAAGCGCATCCACACTTCCTCGCCGGCGAGCTGTAGCTTCTTTGCGAGGGCGATCGCGAGTCCGCGCGCGAATACCTCCCGGTCTCCGCGCATCGACGCCGACGCATCGATTACCAGATGGTGAACGCGCCGGGCTTCTTCAGGGGCTCGTTCGCGCGTGTAGTAGAGGAGCTCGCCGTCGACCATCCGCCGGAGGAGCTCCTCTTCGTCCCACGCGAGCTCCGCGAGGACCATCGAGTCGATGGAGCCCTTGCGTCCGACTCCTGCGTAGCCGTGCACCGCGTGCGTTCCAGCCGCCCTCGCGCGGCTCGTCTCGAGCACTCTGGGCAAAAGCTCCAGCGAGAAGTCCACGATGTCACTGGTGGCCGGGCTCGAAAGCGCCGAAATGAGGTCGACGTGCGCGAGCGCTCCCGACGCAGTCGACCCCGCTCCGAGCATCCGCAGAAGCCGTAAGGTATCGATGTCCAACGCGTCGGCCAGCGTCAAGATGGCGAGGCGGGCACGAACGATCGCGTCGAGCGCGGCGACATCGAGGGAGCGGGACGCGGCTTCGAACAGCCGCGGAAGCTGCGGGTCGAGGTCGCGGACGAGCTCCGGGTCGATCGACACAGTGGGCCCTTCCGCCCCGCGTTGCGCCCTCCGCTCTTCGGGCATCACCGAGCCGAGCACGCGAGCGATTACGACTACCACCAGGTCGTCGCCCACCTTCATCGCACGCGCGCGCGCGGCCGCGTCGCTCTGCGCGACCTCGGCGACGATGGTCCGGTATGCGGCTACGGTCGCAGGCAGACCCGCGATCCGTGCGATGACGGCGTCGGACCCGGGTCGCGGCGAAAGATCGATTTGGTCCTGGGACGCGCCGTAGAGCAGTCCGAAATCGTGGACCACGAAGAGCGGCAAGCGCACGCCGAGGCGAGCCAGGTCGCGCCACCAGCGCGCGGCGCGAAGGACGAGCATCGGCGCGCTCACGCGCACGGAGCCGAGAAGCAGGCCGCCGAGTGGACCCGCGATCGCCGCGTCGCGTTCGCTCGCGGCCGGGACGGGCACGCTTTTACCCTCGACGGGTTCGCGGGCCAGACGATTCGCGTCCTATTGCCACTTGTCGCCCTTCGCCGCGGGATCGACGGGGTTCTCGCCGTTGATGGAATCGAGTTTGGGGGTCATTCCGACTTGCTTGACGCAGTGCCAGTCGCCGACTTGGTTCGAGTCGTCCAGCGCGTACTTGCCGTCGAGCTCGGGGATCGGCTTGACGCTGGTTTCTTCCTTCGGTTTGGGCACGAGGTACACGAACATGCCGGCGCCGTGTGTGTCGCCGCTCGGCCCGAACGCGCCGTACCGGTGCTCGGTCCACGTGAAATGGAAGACGTTGCCGTCGACCGTCCCGCTCAGCTCACCCCAGTGGCTCGAGTCGACGCGCTTCCAGCGGCCGACGATATTGTCCCCCTGAGGGATCAGATGGAGATACCCGTATACGGGGTTGAAGTAGACGCCGTCCCAGGTTTCGCCCGACGGCAGCGCTGTTCCCTTGACTTGCGGAAACTTCGGCGGCGTACCGCCGCAACCCACGACTACCCAACTGACCGAAGCCACTGCGAGCATCAACCCGAGACCACAAACCCATCGCCGAGCTCTCATGGCGCACGATGGTACCAAATAGAGTCCCCGTGGGCGCGACCAGAAAAATCGAAGTGGGGTCGAAAAGGCAGCCCTACCCCTACGCGGTGGCGTCTTCGCCGCTGTCGTCCTCGAGCGCCGCGCCGTGGCATTTCTTGAATTTCTGGCCACTGCCGCATGGGCATGGATCGTTGCGTCCGATCTTCGGCCCGTCGCGGCGTACGGGCTGGACCGTTACTCGAGGCTGGGGGCGGCCGCTTGAGCGCTGCATCGGCGGCTCGTCTTCGGCCGCCGGCTCCGAGCCGTGGCGCATCTGCATCCCGCTCTGCTGCGCGGCGTGACGCTCAGCGTCTTCGCGCTCGATTCGCTCAATCTCGGTTTCGCGCCGGACCTGAACCTTGAAGAGCTTCGTGCAAATGTTGCTGCTCGTCGCCGCCATCATCGTGATGAAGACGTCGTAGCCTTCCTTCTTGTACTCCTGCTTCGGATCGCGCTGGCCGTAGCCGCGCAGACCTATGCCGTCGCGAAGGTGTTCCATGTTCGTGAGATGGTCCACCCACTGGCGGTCGATTTCCTCGAGATAGAAGTGACGGAAGACACGGAGGAAAAGCTCCGTGCCCATCTCCGTTTCTTTCTCCTGGAACTGCTTTTCCGCAGTGTCGAAGAGCGCCTTCGCGACCTGCTCGGCGTCGTGCAGATGCTCGACGTCGGGCGGTTTGCTCGCGAAATGTTCCATGTATCCGCTCTTGACCCCCTTCCAGTCCCAGTCTTCCGGGGGCTTGTTCGGAGGGCAACACTCTTCGACGATGGCTCCGACGATGCTGTCGAGCAGGTCGAGCACCTGATCGCGCTGTTCGGTCAAACTGCGCGGGATCTCTTCGAGGAGGCGTTCGTACACCTCCTTCGGGCGCTTTCCGTCGCTCTCCTTGTAATCGAGCCGGTAGCCCCAGAACTGGTAGATGTCCTGCTGGAGCGAGGCCATCGAGTAGATCTCTTCGACCTCCTCGATTTTCTTGGGAGGCGAACGCTTCTCGGCCTGCGGGTCGACAGCGATCGGGGTGCCATGGTGGAGCACCATGTCGGTCACCGCCTGCTTGACCTCCTCGGCGATGCGCGAGTCGATGCTGATCGACCGTAGCTTGCCGGTGGGCTTGCCGTCTTCGTCGACCCGCTCGGGTTTGTAGATGCCGAGCAGCAGCTGCTGGCGCAGCTTGTAGACGGTCTTGCGCTGCTCGTTCATCACGTCGTCATATTCGAGCAGGTGCTTGCGAATATCGAAGTTTCGCTCTTCGACCTTGCGCTGCGCGTCCTGGATGCTCTTGGTCACCCAGGGGTGCACGATGGGCTCGTTGTCGGGCATCCCCATGCGGTCCATGAGCGACTTCACGCGATCGCCCGCGAAGATGCGCATAAGGTCGTCTTCGAGCGACAAGTAGAACCGGCTCGACCCGGGGTCGCCCTGACGCCCGGCGCGGCCGCGAAGCTGGTTGTCGATGCGGCGCGACTCGTGTCGTTCGGTGCCTAAAATGTGGAGACCCCCGAGCTTCTTGACTTCATCGCCCTCCGCCTTGCAGGCCTTGTCGTGCTTCTCGACGACCTCGAGGAACGCCTCGGGTTCCTTGTCGGGATCTCGGCCCGCTTCGCGAAACTCGAGCTTCGCAATCATCTCGGGGTTGCCGCCGAGCACGATGTCCGTGCCGCGGCCGGCCATGTTCGTGCTGACCGTGATCGCGCCTTTGCGGCCCGCCTGCGCGACGACGTAGGCCTCGCGCTCGTGGTGCTTCGCGTTGAGCACGGCGTGCGGAATCTTCTTCTTCTTGAGGAGCGTCGCGATTGCGTTGCTCTTCTCGACGCTTGTGGTGCCGACGAGGACCGGTTGCCCCTTCTCGTGGCACTCGAGGATCTCCGCGATGACGGCGGTGAACTTCTCGCGTTCGGTCTTGTAAACGACGTCTTCGTGATCCTCGCGGATCATCGGCTTGTTGGTCGGAGTCTGAATGACCGAGAGCTTGTAGGTCTCGTGGAACTCTGTCGCTTCGGTGTCCGCCGTGCCGGTCATCCCCGAGAGCTTGTTGTACAGGCGAAAAAGGTTCTGAAAGGTGATAGTGGCCATCGTGCGCGTCTCTTCTTGGATGCGCACGTTTTCTTTGGCTTCGACGGCCTGGTGCAGGCCGTCCGACCAGCGGCGCCCGGGCAGTACGCGGCCGGTGAACTCGTCGATAATGAGAACCTTTCCGTCGTCGGTCACGAGGTAGCTGACGTCGCGCTTGTAGAGCGAGTGCGCGCGCAGGCACTGGTTGAGGATGTGCAGGCTCTCGAGGTTGATCGGGTCGTATAGGTTGCCGATCCCCATGAGCTTCTGAGCGAGCTCGACGCCGTCATCGGTGAGCGTCACCGAGTGGGCCTTTTCGTCGACGACGTAGTGCTCGTCCTTGCGGAGGCGTGGGATGCACTCGTTGATTTGCCGGTACTTGTGGCTCGACGGCTCGCCCTGGCCGCTGATGATGAGCGGGGTGCGCGCCTCGTCGACGAGGATCGAGTCCACTTCGTCGACGATGGCGTAATTCAGGCTCCGCTGCGCGTAGTCGAGCGCGCTGGACTTCATGTTGTCGCGGAGGTAGTCGAAGCCAAACTCGTTATTTTGGCCGTAGGTGATGTCCGACCGGTATGCGATCTTCTTTTCGTGCTCGCCCTGCGAGTGGACGACGGTACCGACCGACAGGCCGAGGAAGCTATAGAGCTTGCCCATCCACTCGGCGTCGCGCCGGGCGAGGTAGTCGTTCACGGTGACGACATGGACGCCCTTGCCTTCGAGGGCGTTCAGGTAGCAAGGGAGCGTCGCAACGAGCGTCTTGCCTTCGCCTGTTCGCATCTCGGCGATGGATCCGCGATGAAGGACGATTCCCCCGATGAGCTGCACGTCGTAGTGGCGCATCCGGAGGACGCGCTTTCCGGCTTCTCGGCAGACGGCAAACGCCTCGTGGAGGATGTCGTCGAGCGTGGCCCCCTGGTCGAGCTTCTCTTTGAACTCGGCCGTCTTGGCCCTCAGCTCCGCGTCCGACAGCTTGGCGATGGCCGGCTCGAGCAGGTTGATGGCCTCGACGTGCGGTCTTATCCGCCGGATCTCACGGTCGTGCGAAGTACCGAAGACTTTCTTGAGCGCCCAAGCGAGCATGGAGAATCGCGAACCTTTCCGCCGCGCAGAGTCGAGGCAAATTAGTGCGGCCTGGCCAGGAGCGCCAGTGGGAGGCGGAGCGATAGTCTCATCCGCGTGCGCGATCCAACGTCTAGAGCTTGAGCACCGACCCCTTCACGGCGATCCCCATATGCGCGACCAGCGTGTAGGTGAGCGTTATGGGTCGGGTCGGGATGCTACCGGTGACGTAGAAGTGGACGATGACTTTCCCTTCCGACAGATAGCTCAGCACGTCGGCGTCGGTCATCGAGAGCGTGAGGTCGACCTCGGAGGCGTTCGCGGGCACGTCCACGTCTGTCGCCACTCGCGCCGGCATCTTCCCGTCGGACGTCTCGATCGTAGCTTTGATGTGGTGGACGACGGAGAGATCGGGGCCGGAGATTGTGTTCTGCGCGATTTCGGCGCTCAGCGTCCCGAGGTCGCTCAGCGACGCCAGATCGCTCTCGACGTTCAGAGTCACCTTCGCGTCGGTCGTCATCGATTCGGCGGCGAGCGGCGTCCCGGCAGCGAGGGGTACCCCGGGGAACGTCGCCGAGTCAGTCGCCGTCACGTCGACTTCGCCCTGCCCGTTGGTGCAGGCGGCTAGCGCGATCCCGAAGAGGACGAAATATGGTTTCATCGCATGCTCCTTCAAAAATAGGCCGCGAAGCCAAGCTTCCCCGAAGGCGCCAGCCAGCCGCTGTAGGAAGGGTTCGCGATACCCGATCCGCTGCTCGGGCCTTGCGATTGGGCCGTACTGAGGTCGAGCCAGCTCACTCCCCCGCGCAAGAAGAAGCGAAACGTCGCGCGGTTGCCGACTTCGAGTCCAAGGTGAAAGTTTGCGTAGTTGTAAGCGATCGAAGGCGAGTCGCTGATCATCGGCAGCTTGCCGCCCCAATAGTGTCCGCCCTCGACCGTCAATGTGGGGCCGACTGGGGCCGCCACCGGATCGAGAGTCACGCCGAATCTCGCGCCCGGGGCCATACCGTTGTGCGTGACGGCACCACCGATGCGGAGCCAGTCGAAGGCCGGCCGCACGACCAGTCCGAGCGCCACCCCGTCAGGCACTCCGAGGTCCATGAACATGCCGAAAGTACGGTGGCCGGGAGCCACTCCACTCGGCGTGCGGTCTGTGTCGGGAGCCGGTGGCGCCAGGACGACATTCGCTGCCGCGCCCGCGTCCGCCGCCGAAAGCAACGACGCAACGATCGTCACGCAAGAGGCCACGAACGCAAGCCTTCGCGCCGCGCATCCCCGGAGAGCGCCGCGACGAGACCGCGTTGACGACTCTTGCCGCGTCGTGCCCATACACTCCACAACGGCACGCCGCGTCCTTGCTCAACAGGGGATCGACCTTACCCCCTCAATTAGATGGTCGTACGTGGGCGCGCGCGCGCACCGCCCGTCGATGGTCACATGGTGAGAACGGAGGGCGTTGCGCCGTGCCGAACTCACTCGCCCCGCTCGAGCCACACGCGAACCTCGCCGGGCGCGTCGCCCGGCTCCACGTGCACCACCCGAGGCCGGCAGCACACCGCGCAGTCCTCGGTGTACACCTGCTCGTCGCCTCCCCCGAGGTCCACGTAGACCTCCTCGGTTTCACCGCAAAAGGGGCACGACACGGCGTTGGAAGCGGTGGACATCGGAGGATGCGACGGGCTGCGGCCCGTCGCTTCTAGAGCCAGCCGTTCTCCCGATACCACTTTACCGCGAGCCCGACCCCCTCGGACCACGGGACCTTCGGCGTCCAGCCCAGATCGCGGCGGGTCTCTTCGGACGAGCAGACCCAGTGCTGCAGGAGCATGTTCGCTTTCTCGCGAGTCAGCATCACCGGACGGTTGGACATGCGACCGAACGCCTCTATCCCTCGCGCAACGGTCATGAATACCGGTACGGGGAGGCTCCTTCGGAAGAACGCGCGCTTTCCCAACGCCCGCTCCGCGTCTGCGAGCATCTGACCCTGAGCAATGGGCCCGCAGCCGTCGTCGACGAAGTAAACATTTCCGCTCGGCACGTCGGCGTCGATCGCCCGGACGCAGGCCTCCGCGCAATCGGTCGCGTAGATCCACATTCCTTTGGCCTCGCCTCCGGCAACGATCGGAAGCACGCCGTGTTTGATCGCCCGGAACGCTTCGAGGATCTCCCCGTCGCGCGGTCCGTAGATCGCTCCCGGACGGAGGATGACGACCGTCATGTCGTCTTTTGCGGACAGAACGACTTTCTCGGCGGCAAGCTTGCTCCGCCCGTACGCCGTGACGGGATTCTCTTGATCCGCGGGCACGGGCAGCCCGTCGGCCGACGGTCCGCACGCTTCGAGGCTCGAGACGAGCACGAACCTCTTGAGCTTCTGTTTTCGCGCGGCCTCGACGAGGTTCGCGGTGCCGCCGACGTTCACAGCGAAAAAGTCATCGGTGCTTCGCGCCTTGATGAGCCCCGCCGAGTGCACGACTGCGTCGACCCCCTCGACCGCCTCGCGCACGCGTTCGGGCTCCTCGACGCTCCCCTCGACGAGTTCCACGTTGGATAGACCCTGCAGGTGCTTGCGGTTGGACGTGACACGGACGAGGGCTCGAACTTGATCGCCTCGCTTCGAAAGAAGCTCGGCGACGTGCCCGCCGAGAAAGCCGCTCGCGCCCGTGACCAAGACCTTCATCGATTAGTTTCCCACCGGTGCCTGAATCGCCTTCTCGTAGACGCGGTATTTCTTGTAGAGCTTCGCGCCCATCAATTGGATGCCCGCGCTCACCGCGCCGTTGTCTTCGAGCGTCCAGCCAAGCTCTCCTTCGCGTATCCCGAGCTTCTTTCCGCCGTCGTTCATCTGCGCATACATGAACGCGCTGAGCGGCGCGTACTTGCGGACGTGGCGCCACTTCTTTCGGATCCCGAGCAAGATGAGGCGGGCGCTCTTGGGGCCACGGACTTTGAGGCGCCAAAGGAGCTTGGCAAAACCGAACGGAAAGAGCTTGCCGTGCAAGTCGCCCACGATCTCGTTGAGGTTGGGAAGGGCGAGAGCGACGGCTGCAGGCTCCCCGTCGATCGAGACGATGCAGGTGATCTCGGGCATGATGAAGAGCTTGAAATCCGACGCCATCTTTCGGATTTCGTTGCGTGTGAAGGGGACGTACCCCCAGTTGTCGCTCCAGGCGTCGTTGTAGATATCGACGAGGAGCTCGACGTCTCGCGCGAGATCTTTGATCGATGCCGTTCGATACGAAATCTCCGGCATCGCCTTGACCTGCTCCTGCGCCTTCCGCACGCGCGCGTTCGGCTCGCCGACGGTGTACTTCCACGCGAAAAAGTCTTTGACCTTCACGTAGCCAGCTTTCTCGATGAGACCTCCTTGGTAGCTCTTGTGGTGGGGCATCATGAAGTAGGGTGGCGTCTCGAAACCATCGACGAGGCACCCGGTTTCTTCGTTGATGCTGAGCGAAAAGGGGCCGCGCGCGTTCTTCATGCCCTTGGCGGCAAGCCACCGCTCGGCGCGTACCAAAAGATCCCGCGCGACTTCTTCGTCGTCGATCGTATCGAGAAACCCGAAGAACCCGGTCGCGTCCTTGTACCGGTCGAGGTGCTCTCGATCGAGCTGCGCGGTCGCTCGGCCGACGCATCGGCCGGCACGGTATGCGCAAAACATGGTCCCCTCACCGTGCTCGAAGAACGGATTCTTGCGCGGATTGAGCTGATCTTTCAGCATCATGTCGAGCGGGCGGATGTACGCGGGATCGCCCCGATATATCTCGTCGACAACGTTCAAAAAGTCGTTTACGGGACCACCTAGCGGGATCTGCCGGACCTCGACCATGAGCGAGACCGTTACCCGATCTCCGGGTCGACCGCGTTATTTTTTCAGCGCGGCGTAGCGATACGACTCGCCACGCTTCACCCGAAGAAGCAGCCAACCCGCGCGGGCGAGGTCTGCCACCTGGGCCGAGGTCGGGTCGGCGGTGCCGTTCGCCTCGACGATCGCGTCGCCGACACGCAGCCCCTCGCGATCGGCCGCCGACCCGGGCGTGACTTGCGTGACGACGGGGATAGGCTTGGCGGCCAGTCCCATTTGGGCCGCCTGCTGCGGCGCCAGGTCTCTGACGACCAGACCGAGACCCTGGTGCGGCAGCGACTGCTGCTGCGAGGGCGCGGGTTTGATGGGAGATTCGGGCCGCTCCGAGAGCAGGACGCTCGCTCCGTAGTGCTGCCCGCCGCGCACGATTTCGAGCTGCACCGGCTGGCCGACGTCGTGCGCAATCGCCTCGCGGACGAGGTCCGTACCGTCGCGCACCGCGTGGCCTCCAAGCGAGGCGATGACATCGCCGGGGCGTATGTTTGCCCGAAAGGCCGGCCCGTCGGCGGCGACGTTGTTGACGAGCGCGCCAGCTCCCGGCGAAAGGTGCATCGCCTGCGCGATCTCCGGGCTGACGTCCTGAACGCTGAGCCCCAGCCACGAGCGGGACACGTGACCCGTTTTCAGGATTTGGTTGGCCACGCGCTGGGCCATGTTGCTCGGAACGGAAAAGCCGATTCCCTGGCCGCGCCCGACGATCATCGTGTTAATGCCGAGGACCTCACCCTGCAGATTGCAGAGCGGCCCTCCGGAATTGCCGGGGTTGATGCTCGCGTCGGTCTGCAAATAGTCTTCGATGTCGTTCATTCCCAGGCCGCCCCGGCCCTTGGCCGAGAGCACGCCTGCCGTCACGGTGTACCCGAGGCCGAACGGCGAACCGATCGCCACGACCCACTCGCCCACGCGGGCGGCGTCCGAGTCGGCGAACTTGGCGGCGGTGAGGCCGGTGGCGTCGATCTTCACGACCGCGAGATCGGTGGCAGGGTCGCGTCCGATCAGGTGCGCAGGCAGATAGCGCCCGTCGCGCAGCCGAACGTTGATCGTAAGCGCATCTTCGACGACATGATTGTTGGTGAGAATGGCCCCGTCCGCGGTGAACACGACTCCGGATCCCATTCCCCGTGCGATCGGTTCGTCGCCGCTCGAGTGCCCGAAGAACCGCGAGAGCACGTCCGCCTTTTCGTCGCGCGCCGTGACGTCGATCTGCACGACGCTCGGGCTCGCCCGCTCCGCGACCGCAACGAAACCCTCCGACAGGCGGCGCGCCTCCGCCGTCGAAGCCTGGACTTGGGCCGGCGTCGGGACGGCCACAGCCGGCGCCGCCGCCTGGGCGCCGAGG
>JBAULD010000554.1:0-3149 GCA_049578005.1 Polyangiaceae bacterium | reverse complement strand
GGATCGCCCGAAGCGATCGGTAGACGGTCTCGAGGTTCGCGGTCATCATCGACCGCCAGACTTCGTCATCTTGCTCGGCATGAAGTGGTTTCCCACCTCTCCATGCGCCGGCGATGAGCGCCGCGAGCGTTGGAACACCCCCGAGCTCTTGCGTCACGCGCGGGAGCGCGTCGCTCCATGTCTCGGCTCGAGCGATGTCCCCCGTGACGAGGCTCGCGCCGCCGAGCGCTTCGGCGAGCGCGGTGAGGCGGGGCTTGCCGCGGTCGGAGTCCACAAGCACCAGCTTGCAACCGCGCGAGGAGAGCACGCGAGCCACTTCTGAGCCTAGGGCGCCGGCCGCGCCCGTGACGACGGCAATGTCGTTCATGCGCTGCGCTTAGCACGAGCGGCGACGGCCACCATCGTGCTCAGACGGCGATGGTCAGACCCTCACGCGCGGCGATGACGTCTGGAAAAAGCAGGCGGGCGCGCCTCTCCTTGTCGCGCACCGCGGCGTCGCTCTGGATCGGATCGTGGTGAAAGAGCACCATGCGATGCACGCCCGCCATCTTTGCGAGCTTGCTCCCTTCTTCGAATGTGCTGTGCCCCCAGCCTTTTTTCGATGGCGCACCGTCGACTCCCGCGTATTCCTCGGGCGTATATTGGGAATCGTAGATGAGGACCTCGGCCCCGCGCGCGAGCTGCAGGAGCTTGTCGTCCACTCGACCTTCGTAATGCTCGGTGTCGGTCGCATACACGACGGCCTTGCCTCCGTGCTCCACGCGAAACGCAAACACCCCCTGCGGATGGTTGCCTCGGGCGTTGCGCACCGACACCCGACCGCCGAGGCCATCGTCGATCTCGACGGTTTCCCCCTCGACCAAATCTCGAAAGACCATTTTCGCGGCCATCGTCTTCAGGTGAACCGGAAAGTTCGGATGGTCCATCTGGCCCGCGAGTGTTTCTCCGAGCGTGCGGGATACGTTGTTACCCCCGTAGAGATGGAACACGTTGCCGGCGACGAATGCGGGCTCGAAAAAGGGAAACCCCTGAATGTGATCCCAATGCACGTGGCTGAAGAACATGTGCGCGTCGAGCGGCATCTCTTCGAACAGCTTCTTGCCGAGGAGGCGCAGCCCCGTTCCGCCGTCGAAAATGAGGATCGCCTTGCCGGCCCGAACTTCGACGCAGCTCGTGTTGCCTCCGACCTCGACGGTGTTCGGCCCCGGAGTGGGGATACTGCCGCGGACTCCCCAAAAGGTGATCTGCATCCTCGTTGGTCGCTCCTCAGTCTGGCTGCGGGCGCTATCCGTGGTTCGAGCGTACCTCGCCGAGCAAAGGAAAGGTATTCCTTGTCCGCCCGCGGTCGCGCTCTCATGGTCCGAATGATCGATGCCATCGTCGTTCTCGGGTGCCCGGTTCGCCTCGACGGCGGAGGCCAGCTCCGCCCGGGTGCGCTCGCCCGCCGGCTCGACGCCGCCGCCGTGGTCTACGCGCGGCGCGAGGTCGAGGCCTCGGTCGTCGTCGCGAGCGGAGGGCGAAGCTGGGGTGGTCTCGTCGAAGCAGACGTGATGGCGCGCGAGCTCGAGCGACGCGGTGTGCCAATCGGAGCGATCGTGCGCGAACGCTGCTCGCTGACGACGCGCGACAATGCCCGCTTTGCAGCGGAAGCGCTCGCGCGAAGAGGCATCCATTCGGCCTTCGTCGTGAGCTGTGAGTGGCATCTGCCGCGCGCCCTTGCTCTCTTTCGGCGGGCCGGAGTGCGGGCCGAGGGTGTCGCGGCCCGCGAATCCGGCGCCCATTGGATGAAGCGCACGTGGCGCCGAGAACTCGAGCGTGTCTTGACGTGGGTGCAGACGCGGTGACGCTCCCGGGCTGGCAAGGCGGCCGGGCTGTCGCAGGCGCGGCACGAGCCCTCGGGTTCGCCTTCGTCGTCGGAGCCTGCTCGAAGGGTCTCTCCGTCACGGCCGACCCTCCCGACGCCGCCTCCCCCCTTCGCTCGAGCTTCCTGGACGTCGAAATCGCGAAGGCGGAAGACCTCCGCCGCGCGAACGACCTCCCACTCGAGGCGCAGACGAGCCGCGACCCCGTCGTGCGCCGACGCGCCGCTCGCGCGGTTGCCCGAATCCTCGGTGACGAAGACGGTGCGCTCATCAGGGCCCTGGAAGACGAAGACGGCGAGACGGTCGCCTGGGGCGCCTACGGCCTCGGCGAATCATGCGCCGGCCGCCAAGAGAGTCACGTGCGGGCGCTGGCGGCTCGGCTGGCGTCCCTCCGCCGTGGCCGGACCTCGGCCACGCCGAATCCCGTGGCGGCCATCCTCCGAGCACTCGGCCGCTGCGGGAGTGACGAAGGGGAAATGACGCTCCGCGCCTGGCTGGGCCGCGGCGGCAACCAGGACGGTTCACGGCGCGATCTCGACGAGGACGCCGCCGCCGCCTTCGCACTCGGCGACATCGCCGACCAGCGAGGGGCGCTCGCGGTCGAATCGATCGTCGCGCTGATCGCGGCCGCCGAACACGCGCCGCCCCTCGACGCGTCGCTCTACGCACTCGGACGCCCGGACGTACCGTCCAAAGGCGACCTCCAGGCGAGGGTCATCGCCGCAGCCCGCGCCGCGCTCGGCCGTCCCGGGCCATCGCGCATCTTCGCCCTTCGCTCGATCGGCCGCGCCGCAGAAGGAGCTCGGTCGCTGGCTCAGGTACTCTCTTCGAACGATTTTACTCCCGCCGAGCGCGCCGAAGCCGCGCGCGAACTGGGGCGCCTCGGCGACGCAGGACAGTCCGCCCTCGCCGCCGCGATCTCCTCGCTACTGGGGGGGACCCACTCGCCCCTCCAAGGGGATCGCTTCGGCGTCGTGCTGGCGGCCGTCGATGCGCTGCGCGAGGACCCGCCGACCAGCGCGGACGGGGCGCTCTGGGTGCTGGCTCGCCTGGAGGCCCCGCCCGCACGCGACGCGGCTGCTGCCCGTCGGGCCTCCGCGCTGCGGTGCGCGGCAGCCGAAAGGCTCGCGCGCGGTGCTTGGGAGTCCGGTCCCTTGGTCGCCTGCGACGTCGGCGACGGCGAGGCTGGGGAGCGGGCCCGCCTAGCGGCGCTCGACCGCGGTCGGCTGGTGAAGGCGAGGCAGGCGGCGTGGCTCGATCTGTTCCGCCGGTCGGACCACGTGCGCG
>JBAULD010000553.1:0-2085 GCA_049578005.1 Polyangiaceae bacterium | reverse complement strand
TATCGATCCCGAGCTCGCTCGACCGCTCGCCGGTGAGCATGGCGAGCGTTCCGGGCCTCGTCCACGAAGCCGCCGACCAGGCGTGCGTGAAGTGGACCCCACGCGCCGCGAGGCCGTCGATCGCCGGCATGAGCCCGCGCACCGCAGGCAGCAGCGCCTCGAGCGGAGGACGGGGCGCGGCGAGCTTTGCTGCGTCCTCCGCCGGGTCGTGCAGCCCCGCCGCGGTGTCGGGCCGAAGCGCGTCGACCACGATCCAGATGACGTTGTACGGAACCCGCGTCGGCTCCCGCGCGACGATGACCGGGTCGCCCCACAGGGCGAGCGCCATCGGAGGGACGGCGGAGGTCTCGCCCGGCCCCACGTCGCCCGCGGACGAGGCGTGCTTTGCCGAGTCGTCGGTGGCGAAGTCGCGCGAGGCCGGCGTCGTCGCCGTCTGCAGCTTCAGCTCCACTCTCTGACCGCTCCAGGGCCCGAGGTCCGCCTCGACGTTCAGCCACCGGCGGTGGCTTCGAGGCGGCACGTGCGTCTCGGTGATCACGTGCTCGGTGCCCCCTTCGTCGACGAGGTTCACCGAGAAGATCGCCGTTGCCGGAAGCGGCGTCGCCACCGCCGGCGAGAACCGAAGGCGGCCCCCCAAAGGGACGGTCATGCGGAACACCACCGTCGACGGCGTGGGCGCGTAAATCGCCTCCCGCTGGTCGAAGCTTCCCTCGTTCATGTTCCAGACGCGCACGTCGGGAGTCCACGTCTGCCCAGCCTGCCCGGAGACGGCCCACTGCGTCTCGTCCTGGAGCGATGTTCGTAGCGCGATCGTCGTGACGAGCTGACCGGCCAGTCCGGCAGGATGCAGCCACGGACCGCGCAGTTTGCGCCAATGGGCCTGGAAATACGGCTGGGAAGCCGCGAGGTTCGGCACCTCGATCGCCGCGTCCCCGAGGGCCTCGACAAGGCGCATCTTCACTTCGAACGCGTCGCCCGCCCCGGGTGCGGCTTCGGCGGCGGTGACGGTGCCGGCCTTCGGCGGCGCCATGTGCGCGTCCGCTCCTCCGCCCTCCAACCAGGAAAGCCCTGCTGCTCCTGCGACCAGCACCGCGCCCGCGGCGCGTCCGAGCCACGATCCCCACGCAACCCGCACGCTACGGCCCTCCGCGCGAGTCGATGCGCACCATCCCCACGTCAGGGCCCTGCGCGGGCACCGGGTTCGCGTCGCGCGGCACGAGATAACCGTTGCGAACCGTCATTTCGGGGTCCCGGCGCATCCAGCTCCACAGCTCTCGTTGCAGGCGTGCGGTCACCTCGGGATGGGCGGCGGCGACGTCGTGCTCTTCACCCGGATCATCGCGGGTGTCGAAGAGCATCCAGCGGGCGCCTTTGCGCGTCGGAGCGTAGACGAGCTTGTACCGATCGTCGCGGACCATCCGGTGCTTGGCCGTGATCGTCAGCGCGCGCACCTCGCGTTCGAGCACCACTTCGTCGCCGTGCTGCGTATCGACCTCCGTGAGGCTGGCGATCCCGGGGTAGGGAAGCCGCAAATCGCTGGGCAGTCCGGCGATGTCCTCGGTGAACCACAGCCCGGTCTCGGCGTACGCGAGCGCGGGCTGGAGCCTTTGGCCATCGAGGGCGCCCGCGAGGCTTCGTCCGTCGAGGTCGGCGGGAGGAGCGACGCCGGTCAGCGCGTAGAGCGTCGGAGCGAAATCCACGTCGCGGACGATCGCGTCGTCGACGTGAGCCTTTGGCTTGCGAGGATCGACGATGACGAACGGCACATGGGTCCCCTCGTCGCCGAAGAGGTGATCGCCGTGACCTTGGCCGTGGCCGTGATCGAAGAGCGTTTCTCCATGGTCCGCGGTGACCACGACAATCGTGTTGCTCGCGAGGCCGTCGCCGGCCAGCTCGTCGAGGATCGTCTGCGCCGCGTCGTCGACCGCGGACACCGCACCGTCGTACACGGCCCGGACCTGACGCTCGTCGCGGGCATCGAGGGGTGCCTCGCGCCCGAGCCCGCCCGGCTTGAAGTACTTGAATCGGCCCCGGTAGGCCGGATCGGCGAAGCGCAGGTAGTAGGGATACGGGGCCGAGTACGGG
>JBAULD010000552.1:0-3528 GCA_049578005.1 Polyangiaceae bacterium | reverse complement strand
GGATTCCGGTGGCGAGCCCGGGGAAATAGGAATCATCGCCCTCCGAGTTCCAATACGCCGAGGGTTGGTCCATGAGCGACGGCGTGATGTACGGAATCGGGGTCTCCTCGCCGGGTCCTCGGCCGATGCGCGGGCTGAAGCGCTCGAGCGGGAACTGGAAGATCCCGCCCGTCGCACTCGGCAGGAAATTGAGGACGTCGATGAGCACAGGATTGTTGACCGACGGAAAGCCGCGCGGATTGTGGCAGTGCGCGCAATTGCCGACCATGTACCCCTGGGCGACGAGCTCGTAGTTGTCGGTGGGGCCGCTGCTGCGCGGAGCGCGCGTCCCTTCCGATTGCTCGAGCGGCAGCACGTCGTCGACCGAGTCGACGCCGGTGATCACGCCGTAGTCGACGAGCCGCTGGAGCTGCGTGAGCTCGTCCGCCCCCGGAGGGCCTTGGCCCGGCTCCAGGATGGTTCCGCCTACGTTGAGTTCGCGCCGCTTGATCTGGACCGGACGGAATCCGAGGACGAAGCTCGCGCTGTTGCTGCCCATATGGCACTGCACGCACCGGTCGCTCGACGGAATCGCGTAGTGGCGAGCCGCTCCGTTCTCGAGAAGTGCCTCGAGAGGACTCGTGGGATTGGACGCGAGGATCTCCGCGGCGAGCTGCTCGTCGGTCGTGTACTGGATGAGCGTGTCCGAAAACGGCAGGGCGTCGCGGAGCGGGGACTCCAAGAGTACCGCGTCGGTCTCGATCGAGTTCAACTGATAGGTTCCGAAAAGCGCGGTCGGAGTATACGAACCGTCGGCGTTGAGCTGGTCCGGCCGGGACACGATGAGGCGCGTCTCCACTTTGCGAAAGCGGTAGCTGCCGTCCGTGTCGATGATCTTCTTCATGAACGTCTTGTAAAACCGCGTATTGGGCGGAATCGTGAATTCCTGCGTGCTCTTGTTGAGCTGAATCGACGTGCCGCGCGGAACGCGGACGTAACGAAGCTTCCCCGCGTCGTCGGACCAGAGCGGGTAGTTCGGCTGATACGCAATGACGCCGTATTGGGCGAGCGTCGCGGTGTCGAACGTCACGAGGTCCGTCTCCGAAAGATGCTCGGGGAGGCCGATCAACTGGGCGGCGAGGACGCCGGCGCCCTGCGTCGCCTTCGTCAGCCCCGCGAACATCGCGTCGAGCTTCACGCTCAAGTCTTGCTCGACGCCGACCATCGACTTGTCCGGGACGCACGATCCGATATTCGTCATCGTGTCGCCGAGTCGAGTGGTCATCGCGTACTGGCTCGGCGCGCTCCCGTCCGCCCCGCCGTCGGCCCCGGCATCGCTCGTCGGCGTGGCGGCGCCCGCCGGCGAAAACGACTGGGGACTTCCGGCCGCGAGCCACGTCGTCACGAGCTCGGCGAATTGCTTCACCGGGTCGGTCTCCGCGCGCTGGTCGTATGGACCGCTGTTCGCCTGGCCCGCCGGCGGCATCGGCTCGTTCGGGTCTCGGTTGTTCGGCGAGATGCACGGATCGGCCGTGTTGATGGGATTCGACGGACCGTCGGACGTCACGTGCTGGAGGACGCACTTGGTCATCGCCGTCGAAAAATCGTTCGAGGACTCGATCTGAAATCCGCCCTGGCCCGGCGGGTCCACTTCCGGCCCGTGACACCCTCCGCAGATCGACTTGAAACGTTCGAAGAGATCCGAGACGTAGACGAGGTCGGGCGCGGCGGTGGTGGCCGTCGACATCACGACGAGCCGCTGCGGAAGCGGCTGGGCGGCGGCCTGCGGGCACGAGCCCGTGGAAAGCGGCGTCCCGGCGTCGACACCCGTGGCCGGCGGGGAAGTCCCCTGAGACGCTCCGGAATCCGCCCGCGTAGACGTCGACGCGTCCAGCTCCTGGTGTTGCGCCATCCAGAGGCCGACCGGATAGTTCTCCTCCGCGCAGCCAACCACTAGAAGAGCGGTGACCAGTCCCGCGAACGCGAAAATGGGCATACCGACGCGGACCGAGGCCCTCGGGGCGAATCTCTTGCTTCTTTCGCTCGCTTCTTGCATCTCAACTCTGGCCCCGCCCCACGCGGAATTCCCACCGCGCGACGCGAGACCGTGTAGCACGCCGCTAGATGCCCGCTCCGCGACAAGATTGTGAACTCTTCCACAGGGGGGTCCCCAAGCTGCCGCGATTGGCATAAGGTGCGCTCGAAATTCGGAAGCGACTTCCGGATTTCGGTGGATTGCGACGAACTCGTGCGCCCGATGAAACTCGTCGCAATCGGCTTTTTTGCATGAATCGTGAGTTCCGAAGCCCTTGGCCTAGGACTTGTGTATAGGCGCCGACGAACTGCCACTGCTCCCACGGGGATCAGGGCACCAGACAACACTCTTTTGGAGGTATCTCGATGAAACTCATTAGGAACGCATTCGCCGCCAGCATCGCTGTCGCGGCGCTCGCGGTCGCCGCGTGTTCGAGCCACGGCTCGAACAGCACCGGCACCGCCGGCAACACCAACCCGGGCCAGGGCCAAATCGGTTCCCTCAACGGCACCGTGGGCAACACGGGCACCGTCGGCGCCCACCTGACGATCGGCACGGGCGTCAACGTGACGTCCCTCAGCTGGACGATCAGCAACGGCACGAACAGCTACAACGGCGTCGTCAACATCGGTGACGCGCAGTCGGTCGAGTGGGTTGCCGGCGGCATCGCCGCGGGCAGCGGCTACGTCATCACGGTCACCGGTAGCGACCTGTCCGGCGACCCGTGCAACGGCACGAGCGCGGCGTTCCCGGTCGTTGCCGGCGCCACCGTTCAGGCCGGCCTGTTCGTCACCTGCGTCGTCCCGCCGGACGCGTCGGTCGCGGCAGACGTCGGCACCGGCTCCGTCGAAGTCGACGCGGGCGTCACCCTGGTCGGCACCCCGCCGGTCCAGTGCCCCGGCATCACGTCGCTTTCGATCAACCCCGCTGAGAACGTCGAGGGCTTTGCCTCGCAGCTCAATCTCTCCACGACGGGCCCCACCCCGCTCATCACGTGGACCGTGACCCCCGCGGGCGACGGCACGTTCTCGAACGTGAACGCGGCGAACCCGACCTTCACGTGCACGGACACGAACGGCGGCGCCCCGCTGACGATCACGGCGACGGTCGCCAATCCGGACAGCGGCCTCTGCGCTGGCCAGACCTTCACCACGCTCTCAGCGCTCTTCAACTGCGAGTCGGGCACCCTGACCTGCGCGCAGAAGAACCCGGCCCTGCCGAACGCCTGCGGCGCGGCCTGCGTCAACTTCCTCACCGACAACAACAACTGCGGCGCCTGCGGAACCGTGTGCTCGGCCGGGAACACCTGCCAGAGCGGCACTTGCAAGCCCCTTCCCCCCGTTGCTTGCACCTCGGCCCCCTGCGCCGCGAACACGGTCACCTGCCCGGCGAGCCCGAACGGCGTCTGCACGGCGACCGAAGCCCTCATCATCAACCACGACATCCTCAAGAACTCGCAGACGGCCGGCGCGCCGAAGACGACCAGCTGCTACAGCTGCCTCGTTCTCAACGCC
>JBAULD010000551.1:0-2684 GCA_049578005.1 Polyangiaceae bacterium | reverse complement strand
CTGCCCGTCTATCCCGTCTACATCGTCGGTGACGACCCCCGCGGACTCACGTTCAGCGTTGCCGTGGACGATCGCTCGCGTCCGGGGCGAGCCCCGCTCGATACGAACTCGCTCGCCGAGCCGACGGCAGCCGACACGCACGAAGCTGAGCTGGCGCGCAACTACGCTACCCGAGTAACGTTGCAGCGCCTGCACCAGGAGACGTTCCGGCAACGGGTCCTGCGTGCGTACAGAGAGCGATGCGCCATCTGTCGCCTGAAGCACACCGAGCTGTTGGCTTCGCCGCTCGCCAGAAAAGGTCCACCTGTGCTCGCGACGGCGGACCCGGTCGAAGTTCGCTCGCAGCCGAGTCGTCTTGGAACACGGTGTCGCGGAGCGATCGCAGTTCGAGTCGGCATGGACGCAAGAAGGCCCTCGTCGCAACCGTGTGGTGACCGGTGCGGCGAGGGCCTTGAGTGGCGAGGGCTTGGAATCAGGTTGGGTTCTGCGGCGTGCGCAAGGACGGTCCGTCGATCTTCACCGTGTGGCACTGATGCCGCAGCCGCGATAGCAGAGCTTCGACGAGGGGCTTGTTGCCCAGGAAATTGTGCCACTCCTCGTACTCGAGGTTGGTCGTGATGATGGTGGCTCGTCGGCGATAGCGTTCTTCCATTAGCTTGAAAAAGACATTGGTCTGCTCGGGCTTGAGATTGAGATACCCCATCTCATCGATCACGAGGAGGTCAAGTCGGGACAAGGAGCTCAGCAGCTTGCGGGTGGAGCGGTCGGCGAGCGACGCATACATCTCATCGAAGAGATCCTGGGCCCGAATGAAGCGTCCGCGGTGGCCGTTTTGCAGTGCCTTGAGAAGCAGCGACGACGCCAATCCGGTCTTGCCCACCCCGGTTGGTCCGATAAAGACGATGTTCTCGGCCTTCGCGACGAATTCCATCTCCGCGAAGGCGCGCATCTGTTTCTGCGAGACTCCCGGCTGCTTTTTGAAGGGAAAGGACTCCAGCGTCCACTTCTCAGGCAACTTTGCCCGCTCGATGCGCCAAGCCAGGGCGTTCTGCTGGGCCTGATGCCATTGGGCCCGCATAAGGCGCACGATGAGCTCCTGATACGACAGGTCCGCCGTCTGGGCGTTCGCCAGCTCCTCGTCGAGGATCTCGGCGATGCGTGTCAGGTGCAAAGACTTGAGCAGCTGCGCGATCTCATCGGTCATCGTCGCCATCCTTTGGGAAGAAGTCGCGACCGATCCGACGCAGGACCATGCGTTCGAGTCGGTCGAGATCGGTCATTCCGTAGCGAAGGGCCTCGAGCAGCGCGTCGTGCATCGGCCTTCGCGGGTACTCCTCGACCATCCGGTGCAGCCAACGAAGATCGCGCGTGCCCCCCCGCCCGCGCCGTCGCAATAGCTCGACGTAGCCCGCACTCTCAGGCATGCGCTCAACCAGTCGTTTTTCTTCGACCGATACCGTTCGCTGCGCGAAGAAGCCTTCGTGACGCGGCGGACGATGGTGGGGTTCGGTCACGCGCGCGTCGGTCGGTTCCAGCACGCGCTTATGGGAGGCGACTCGGCGAGGCCCCTCGAAGACGTCAATGCGTTCCTTGCTCTCGCGTACCTCGACGTCGCGCCCGATGAGCGCATAGGGAACCGAGTAGCGGTTGCGCCGCACGTTGACGTACCCTTCGGTGTCCACGGTGCGGTGGTGCAGCTCGTAGACCTCCGGCACGAAGACCGGCAGCGGCTTCATCGCGACGCGCTCGGCGACGAAGAGCTCGCGGGGGCTGGCGTGCAGGTGCCGCTTGGGGTTTGCATTGACCTTGTCGCACCAGGCGCGCGCCTGCGCGTTGAAGTCTTCGAAGGACTCGAAGCGGCGACCCGCCAAGAAGTTGTTCTCGATGTAGTCGAAGGGTCGCTCAACGCGCGCCGACCGATTCGCGTCGCCGATCTCGTGGGCAATAAACTCGAAGCCGAATCGTTCGCCGAAGGCCATCATCTCTGGCACCGGCACCATCTGCCGGCCGCTACCCGAGAGCACGACGACGTGCGTGTTGTCGATCATGCACTGGGCACACGCGCCTTCGAAGTAGGTCAAGGCGTCGGTCAAAAAGACCTTGCACTCGAAGCGACGGAAATAGGGATATCCCTGGAAGAAGAGCATTCGCGAATAGCACAGCACCAGCGACGCGGTCTGGATGCGCGTCGCTCGGCGCCCGATCTCCGTCTGGTGCGGCGAGGTGTCGTGCTGCATCTCCTGGCCCGGCGCAAAGTCGTATCGGCCCGCCGGCTCCGGCGGGTCGTGGCCGATGCCGTGGCGACGACAGAATGCCGTCAGCGCCGCGTAACTCAACGTCGCGCCGCGCGCCCCAAGCTCCTCGTGCACACGCACCAGGTTGCCCTTGCACGAGGCGTACAGCGAAAGGATGTCGTCGCGGTGCGGCTCGGCGAGCTCGGCGCGTTCCAGGTGAGGCACCTGGTCGCTTCCCGCAGCGAGCACCCGTTTGACCGCTCCGCGCGAGATGCCCAGCGCAGTGGCGATGGCGCGGGTGCCGTGCCCCTCGCTACGCAGACGCAGGATGGCCGATCGGGTCGTCTGATCGATCATGTCCAAGCTCCCTTTGGCAACGCCGTCTGAGTCGCTCGACCTCGCCGTGCGCGCTGCTGCACGCGAGGCGCACGTTTTCGCGCGCGTCGTCCC
>JBAULD010000550.1:0-2617 GCA_049578005.1 Polyangiaceae bacterium | reverse complement strand
CTCGAGGCGCGATGTCTCGCAGGATTTCCGAAAGTAATTTATGGACCATCCCGCGTTGTCTCCTGAGGCTCGCTCCGGGTCGGCGAAGACCATTCCCTGCGACATGGGAGGTTGGGGAGCCTTGTTTACGACGTTGGCAGTTTCTCGAGCTCGCGAGCAAGAGCGGCGTCTAGACGTCTTTCCACTTCAACGGTTGACGTTCAATCGAGGATAAGCCTACAATTTGGAATTGCGATTGGAAGGGTGAAGCATGGGAAAGTCTCGACTCACCCGGAGACTTTTCGCCAGTTACTTGACGGTCGCGTGCGCGGGCGTCGTCCTCTCCGGATTGCTGGTCGACCGCACCGTTCGGGAGAGCTCGTTCGCGCAGGTACAGATTCGCCTTCAAGGCGAGGCGACGATGCTCGGTCAAATGACGGCGAGCGCCTTGTTCGGTGAGCTCGACGACTCGGACACGAGTTTGAACGAGAGCGTGCGAGCCCTCGGACGGGCGGCCCAGACAGAGCTTTCAGTGTTGTCTCCGTCGGGCGCGGTCGTCGCGGACTCGAACAGCGACCCCAAGACACTAGCGCCCGAAGGAGAAGCGCCCGAAATCGTGGCTGCCCGGCGCGATGGTCTCGGAACCGCTATCCGAGGGACCAATGGCGGACGGCTGTACGTGGCCAACGCCATCGTGCGGGACGGCAAAGTGCTCGGGTTCGCGAGGAGCGCGATGCCGATGCCGGCGGTTCGTGCCGAGGCCCTCTCGGTGCGCACGCGAATGGTCTCGGGCGCGGCGCTCGCGATCGCGATCGCCTTCTTTCTGGCGATTGTGATGACCTTTCGCATCGTCCGTCCGGTCCGGGCGCTCGCCGCGGGAGCTCGCGAAATCAGCGCGGGCCGGTATGGCCATCAAGTCGCGGCGTCTTCCGACGACGAGGTGGGCGAACTCGCGCGAGCGTTCAACGAGATGTCGCGGGGGCTGAGGGGCACCATCGACGAGCTCGACGGACGGAATCGCGATATGCGCATCGTCCTGGACAACGTGCGCGAGGGGTTGATCACGGTCGCCGCGGACGGGACGATGTCGCGCGAAAAGTCTGCCGCCGTCGAGCGGTGGCTGGGGCCGGCCGCGCTCGATACCCGTCTCTGGAACTATCTTTTTCCCAACGACCCGTTGGCGGCGCAGATGCTCGAACTGCACTGGCAGCAGCTCGTCGAGGACGTCGTCCCCGTTGAGCTCTGTTTGGATCAGCTCCCGAAACGGATCCACACGAGAGACCGAACGTTCGACGTCGAGTACACGCCCATCTTCGACGACGGCAAGCTCGACAAACTTCTCGTCGTCCTCGCCGACGTGACCGAACACGTCGAGGCGCTGCGCGTCGAGGCGGCCCAGCGCGAGGTCCTCGCCGTTTTCGAGCGAATCGTGAGAGACCGAACCGGCTTCGCGGACTTCCTGGCCGAAACACAAAAGCTCGTGGCCCGGATTACGGGCAACGCTCGACCGGACGCCGAAGAGGTCAAGTGCGCCTTGCACACGCTCAAGGGCAACGCGGCAGTCTACGGCTTGGCCAGTATCGCCGACGTGTGTCACGACCTGGAGGGTCGTCTGGAGGACGGTCGAGACCTCGAAGCAACCGACCGAGAGCTCCTGCTCGTTCCTTGGCGGCGCTTCACCGAACGAATGGCCGTTCTCGTCGGAGAGCGCGACCTTGCGCACATCGAGATTCACGACCGGGAGCTCGAGTCGCTCGCCAACGCCGTGGTCGACGGGGCGTCGCGTCCGGAGATACTGCGGACCTTGGCCGATTGGCGCGCGCAGCGCGTCGACCTCCAACTCGAGCGCTTCGCCGAACAGGCGCGCTCGATCGTACGCAGGCTCGGCAAGGGCGACGTCCGAATCAAGGTTGATTGCAGCGACGGACTCCGCGTCGATCGAGAGGCCATGGCTCCCTTTTGGAGCGTTTTCGTCCACGTGATCCGCAACGCAGCCGACCACGGGTCCGCCCCGGCGAGCGAGCGCGGTGGCGCGGCGGGGACGATCCAGCTGCGCGGATTTCGGACGGACGACTTGCTATCCATCGAGGTGAGCGACGACGGGCCGGGCGTCGACTGGACGGCCATTCGGTCTCGCGCCGCCTCACTGGGCCTTCCCCACCAGACCAGGGAAGATCTCGTGAGGGCGCTCTTTGCAGGCGGTCTGTCGACGCGCGTGACCGTGACCGCGACCTCGGGCCGTGGCGTCGGCTTGAGTGCGGTGTGGCGCGTATGCGAAGAACTTCGCGGTCGGATCCGGATCGATGGCCAGCGCGGTCAGGGGACGACGATCCGGTTCGACTTTCCCGCTTCGGCGGTCGGCCCGAAGCGAATCGCGCTCGCCGCCCCCTGCACGATTCCGCCGAGCGCGTCCTGCGCCTGAGCCGCATTGACCGGCCCAGCTCGCGCGGCGCGGCTTGGTCTTAGTCTATAGCCTTAGGCTAAGGCTAGTTCTAGAACCCTGGTGCTTTTCGTAGAAGGGATGAATCCCCCACGGGGACGCCACCTGTAGCGGAAAGGGCCGCGATCGGCACAACGGGCGAGGGCGAGGCGAGAAGGATCGCCAAGAGGCCAGACAAAGTGGCCGACCTCTCGCCTG
>JBAULD010000549.1:0-1598 GCA_049578005.1 Polyangiaceae bacterium | reverse complement strand
GCTGCACGGAGAGGTTGTCACCCACGCGCTCGCGCACGATGGCCGCGAGGCGGTCGAATCCAAACCGCATGTCCACGGAATCGACGGCCACGAAGACCTGAACGGCGGCGGGGATCATCGGGCTGCCGCTCCCATCGCCCGGACCACCTCACCGAGCAGCGACCCATCGAACCCACGAGCGACCCGGACACGTGCCGATCCGATCGCGATGACAATCTCGCCAACGCTGGCCCGACCCCAACGGCGCGCACCCGCAGGAACCGTGGTCTTCTCGGCGGCCGGCGACGAGAAGGGGCCTTGGATCGCGGCTTTCCCGCGCTCGCCGTACCTTCCACCACCGACGCGCCGGAGCCCGGCCAATGACTGCGCGTTGCTGCCCCATACTCCTTGCCCACCCATCATGAAATCCTCCGCCGAAAGCTCGCTCGCCCGCCACTCCCGGAGGCGCTCTTCGCGGGCGACGATGGCGTGTGGGGGTTCATCAACGCCGGCTTATCGCGGATCTCGGCGGCGTCCTCGACCCCAGGAGCGCCACGTACTCGCTGAACACCGCCAACACGCTTGGTGAATCGCCGGATGCCGAACGGCACGTTCGGTGATGTGGGGGCTGGCGACCAGCAGCCCACACGGCGACGGAATCAAATCACGGTACGGCCAGGTCAAGCTACGACTTCGGTCAAGCCGACCTGAAAGTTCTTTCTGAGGCGGAACGCGGACGACTTGGGGCCGATATAGCCGGCGGCTCGAACAGCGCGCCCTTACTGGCTCACGGACTGGTTGAAGGCGTAGCAGCGGGCCTGTGCCGAGGTCCCGTTGCTCTGCTGGGTCTGCACACCAAGACTCCAATGTTGAACACCACCCATCATTACGGTGGTGATCTGAACGAGTTCTCCACCGCCCGCAAATGCCCCGCCGATATTGACGAAATAGCAGAACCCCTCGCTCGTCGGGATCATCGTTGCTGTCGCGAGCCCCTCAAACGGGATGGTGGACAAGGAATAGGGTCCGTTCACGTCCTGGAAGAAGAGCGGACGAAAGTCCGAGCCCGGAACCCCGATGAAGAGCACGCGTCCCCAAGCGCCCACCCCGTTTGGCGAAAACGCGCCCGCGTCGAGCCAATTGAGCGACGGCGCGTGCGCCTGCTGCACGTCGATGGACTCGCCGCCGCCGAGGAATTGTCCGGTCATTCCGGAGAGCATGATGGCCGCATCGCCCTGCCAAAGGTTCCTGCTGGCCCCGACACCGAATGCGCCGCTACCTCCGCAGTTAGGGCACGGGCCCGTGAACACCGAAGCTTCGGCGGTCCAGCTCGGGCCGGCTACGCCTCCGGCCTCGGGGATGAACTTCGAATACGGAATACAATCCGCGCTGCCCGCGACCCCCTGCTGTGCAGACGCCCCGCCAATTTCCCAGTTGTTGTTGGCGTCGATGAAGACGCGAACAACCTCACCAGTTCCGACGAAGTGCCCCGTGACGCGGGTGAGCCAGCAGAAGTTTTTGGCGGCCGAGGTGAGGACGACGTTGGCCTGGCCTTGCGACCAGGAGCCGGCCGCCGAAAGGTAACTTGGACTCAGCGCCGATGCCGTGGAGCCGGAAGT
>JBAULD010000548.1:0-9828 GCA_049578005.1 Polyangiaceae bacterium | reverse complement strand
GCGCGAGCGCGCGGCGTGGCAGCAGCTGGCCGAGCGCGGCCAGATACGCGCCGATTTCGGCGGGCACGGAATCGACCTTGCTCCTCTCCGCTCGGGCGAAGAACTCGTGCGCGGCGGCCTCCCTCGCTCGAAGTACGCGCGCAATTCGGGCAAGGCTCCCGTCGCGCTCGCATAGCCCGCGGCCGCTCGCCAGAGCGTCGGCAACGACCGCGTCGCGCGTGGCCTCGGCCGCGAGTCGAACGAGCGTTCGCGTGCCCTCCCGCCGGTCACGCAAGAGCCCCGCTTGGCGGAGAGCCGCCGCATGGCGCGAAACGTTCGGTTGGCTTTCGCCGAGGAGCTCCGCGAGCTCGCCGATGCTGAGCTCATCATCGGCGGCGAGCGCGAGGAGGCGAAGGCGCATGGGCTCGGCTAGCACCCGATAAAGCTCCCAGCGCTCGGAAGACGAAAGGTCGATTGCGACCACGCGCATCACTATATGCGTTCATACGCATGGATGCAATAATGCTCCGGGTTCGCGCAAATCTCCCGCTTGGCGACGCGCACCTACACGATTCGTCGGATTGGACAAATTTGACACGCCGTGGCGCCCCGCCCCGTGTCATCCTGGGTGCCTCCTTGCTCGGGCGGGCAACGTGGCCCACCGAGGCCTAGTACCTGCGCCAACAGCAGCCGCGGAAGCACCGCGCGTTCCAGATTAGGCACGACGGCTGCTCCCCACGACGAAATGTCCGGATCCTCGAGCGACCGTCCGCCGCGCAATGCATCGGGAACCGTTCCTCGGCGAGCGCGCGTTCTCGTCATCGACGACGAAAAACTCGTCGCCGAATCGTTTCGTCGCATCCTTGCGGACGAGTTCACGGTGACCGCGATCACCGAGCCTGATGAAGCGATCGCTCACATTGTGTCGGGCGAATCGTTCGACGTCATCTTGTGCGATGTCATGATGCCCAGCATGAACGGGGTCGAGCTACGCAACCGAATCGAAGGACACGCGCCCGACCAGGCGGCACGAATCGTTTTCATTACCGGCGGCATCGTCAAACCGGAAGTGCGCGCACTGCTGGAGCGCGTCCCGAATGCGTGGCTCGAAAAGCCTATCGACATCGAAGGCTTGCGAGACCTGATACGCCGGCGGGTTCGCGGCGCTTGGATCCGTTCGAGCCCTGCTGTATGAGCCGCGAGCATGCGTAGCTTCCAACGACCCGCCGTTCGCATCACCACGACCGACGCGCAGCGCACATTTCGCGCTCTCTCGCGCCACCGCCGCACAAAGCTGGCGCGCACTGCTCAAACCACGCTGTTGAAGGCCGACCAGTGGAGCCGGGGCGATGCGACGCCGCCCGCGCTCGCCTCCGCGCTCGACCGCGCGCTGAAGACGCTCACGGCCAAGGCGCCCGCGAAAGCCTAGCCCGGATTGCTCAACCGTTGCGTCGGGCGAAATCGTTCATGAGCGCGACGAGCGCGGACACCCACTCGGGCTCGACCGCATTGTAGAGCGAGACGCGGATGCCGCCCACGCTCCGGTGTCCCTTGAGGCCTACCATGCCCGCTGCCTTGGCCTCGTCGACGAACTTTTGCTCGAGCGCTTCGCTGGGGAGGCGAAACACGGCGTTCATCACCGATCGGCTGCCGTGCTCGACAGGGCTCCGATAGAAGTCCGCGGCGGAATCGATGGCCGAATACAAGAGCGCCGCCTTCGAACGGTTGCGGCGCTCGATAGCCTCGAGACCACCAAGCGATTCGATCCAGAGGGCCACGTTCCGCATGAGGTAGATCGAGAAGGTCGGGGGTGTGTTGAGGAGGGACCTGGCCTCGGCGTGAGCACGATATTGCAGGATGCTGGGCAGATCTTTGCGACCTCGCTCGATGAAGTCGCGCTGCGCGATGACGACGGTGACGCCGCTCGGGCCGATGTTCTTCTGCGCGACCGCGAAGATCATCGAGAACGGTGACACGTCGAACTTGCGCCACAATAAGTCGCTCGACATGTCGCAAACCTGCGGCGCCGCTCCGAAGCGGGGCAGATCGCCGTACTGAACGCCATGAATGGTCTCGTTACTCGTCCAGTGGACGTACGCGGCGGACGGGTCGAGCTCCGCTTCGGCCGGCTGAATGACGCGGCGAAAGCCGGCTTGGCGCGTCGAGGCAGCGACCCGCGCCGTTGCGCCCGCGATTGCGGCCCACGCTGAAGCTTCGGCGTGGGCTTTCATGCTCCACGCGCCCGTCTCGATGAAATCGATCGAGCCGCCGGGTGGCAAGAAGCTCATGGGCACGAGCGCGAATTGCATCGACGCGCCGCCCTGGAGGAGCAAGATGTCGTGGGTCTGCGGAACCGCCAAGAGCCGCCGCAAGAGCGCGAGGGCCTCATCGTGAACCGCCTCGTAGACTTTGCCGCGATGCGACTGTTCCATGATCGACATTCCGCTTCCTGCGAAGTCGATGAGTTCGTCGCGCGCTCGCTCGAGCGCCGCAAGGGGAAGGGCCGCGGGACCGGGGTTGAAGTTCATCACACGAGCCATCGGCGCCGACTCTAGTGCAGCGCCGTCGAGATGCCATCAATCACCTCGGCGGCGCTGCCCGAGCGAACTCGGGGCCTGTCGGATTTCCAGCACGACAGCCACAAAGCCGCTACTCCTCCATGGAGCCGTCGTGGACGTGGCGGATTGGCTCCATTCAATTGGTCAATCGCGATTCCAATGCTCCCCCTCGATCTTCCGCCGGATACGACACTCGAATCCCTGGTCACCGACGCCATTCCCGCGCTACACGCGCGCTTGGTCGGCGCGGGAGGGCCCACCGGCGGATTCACCGTCGCCTTGCGCATCGATGGACGCGCGAGCTGGACGATCCGCATTCGCGGCCGAGAAATGCTCGTCGACGAGGGCGAGGAGCCTCGTCCGACTCTCTGGATGTACACGACGGAAGAAATCGCCGAGCGCTTCCTCGACGACGCGATCGGCTCCAAACGCTTGGTCCCCAAGCCCGCCTCGGCAAGCGGAGTGACCCTGCTGAGCGATCCACGGCTCGTCCAGCGGGTTGCCATGGCGAACGGCAAGATCGAACTCGTGGTGATCGAGGAGGACGGCAGTCGTCTCTCCGCGATCTTCGGCTTCGGGAGCGCGACCCGGCGGCCGATCGATCCCGACAAACCCGACACCGTCGTCGAGGTCCCTGTCGCGACACTCCACAGCGTCATGAGCGGCGGGCGCACGCCGGAAGACGTGCTTTCGGCCGGAGACGTCACCGTTCGAGGTAGCCGCCTTCTGGCGATGCAGCTCGCCCTCGCCGTCGCACCTTTCTACCCAAGGCGCACCTGAGCCAGGAGCGCGTGCGCGCCAGCAAGCGGTAGTGATAGGTTGGGCGGCTCATGAAATCGATTGCCTCGACCATCGTCATCGCGCTCGTGTTCGCCGGCTGCCACTCGAGCAAGCCGGCCCAAAGCCCCGAGGGCGCGAACGAAACGGAATCGTCGGGCGATCCCTCGAAAGCCGCCGAGGGAGCGCCCGCCGAATCGAAAGCCCTCGGTGACAGCTCTGGAGGCCCGTCCGCCCCGCCGGGCGACAAGGCGGTCGTCCGAGACGACTCGGAGAAGAAAGAAGAAGTTCCCTGCAGCGGCGACGCGATCCCCGACTTGATGGCGTCGCTATCGCAAGCTTCTTGCGAAGTTGCATCGAATTCTCCGGCGCCGGATCACGCGCCGACGAAAGACACGCTCGACGTCCGAGTCTCGGCGGACTCCCGTGTCGCGCCCGGCGCCACGACCCAGGTGACGATCATCTTCCGGAACAAGGGCAAGACGGCGCTTCCGCTGGACTTCACGGTAGATCCGGATCCCCATTTCGCCTTCGAGGTGTACACGGCCAAGGGTGCCCGGGTGGACAAGCCAGCGGGAGCGGAGCCTTCTCTGCCGGCAGAAGCCGCCGACAACGAAGCGACCGACGCGCATACGGCCCGGGTCACGTTGGCGTCGAACGGAACCGCGAAGGTCAGTCTCCCGTGGCAGGCCGTGAAGTACAAATGGGCTTCGAAGGAGAGGGCGAAGGGAGCGCTCGTCGGTCGCGGCTACCCGCGAGAGCCGGCCGGCCCCCTGCCCAAGGGCAAATACGTCCTCCGTGTGATCACGCCACTCGCTCACGCCGACGAGGGGGCCGAGCATGAGCTCAGTCAGCCGCAGTTCCCGTTCGAGGTCGTAGGTGGATCGGGAACCGATCCCTCTCCTTCGACCGGTGGTTCGCGCGCCGCTTCGACGAAGAAAAAGCACTGAGGACCGATGGCTTCCGGAGGGCGAACGAGGTTCCGCGCGCTCTTCTTCGGGTCACCCGAGTTCGCGGTTCCCTCGCTCGAGGCGCTCTCCGACGTCGCCGACGTGGCGGGCGTCGTCTGCCAGCCCGATAGGCCTGCCGGACGGGGGCTCTCGCTGACCGCACCGCCGGTCAAGTCTCGCGCCGAGGAGCTCGGTCTTTCGGTGGTCCAACCCACCAAGCTGAGAACGGGCGAATTCGGCGATTGGGTCCGAAGCCAGGCCGTCGACGTAGCGCTCGTCGTCGCCTACGGGCGCATCTTGCCGGCGGACGTGCTCGACGGCCCGCGGCTCGGGTGCGTCAATGTCCACGGTTCCTTGTTACCGAAATACCGAGGGGCGGCTCCGATCGCATGGGCGGTCGTGAACGGCGAGGCTTCGACGGGCATCACGCTGATGAAGCTCGACGAAGGGATGGACACCGGCCCCACCTTTGCGCGCATTTCGTTGGACATCGGCCCCGAAGAAACGGCCGGCGAGCTCGCCGTGAGGCTGGCACGTCAGGGAGCGGAGGCCGTGCGCGAGTGGCTGCCGAAGTACGTGGCGGGCGCGTGCAAGCTCGAGCCTCAAGACGACGCGCATGCGACCAACGCGCCGATGCTCGAGAAGGAAGACGGCCGCATCGACTGGTCGAAGATCGCGAGGAGAGTGCACGACCACGTGCGGGGCATGAGCCCTTGGCCCGGAGCGTTCACGACCTCGCGGGGACGCACGGTGAAGGTACACGCGACGCGGGTCGTCTCCGGAGGACGCACGGGGACGGCTCCGGGCGCGGTCCTCGTGGCCGACAAGTCGCGGGTCCTCGTCTCGTGCGGCGAGAGTTGCGTGGAGCTCGTGACCGTGCAACCGGAAGGCAAGCGGGCGATGCCCGCTTCGGACTGGGCGATGGGACGGGGCGTCGCGGAGGGGGACGTTTTGGGAGGGTGAAAGGGCCCCCGCCCTCGCTTCTCACAGGCCGAAGCATTTCCCTCCGCGGTCGCCCGTGAGCGTGCACCAGGCTACGAAGCCGCCCCCGCCCAGGACGGCGATGGCCAAGATCACGATGACGAATACGAAGAATCGCCGAAGGTGAACGACGGCCGCCATCAAGTGCTCGACGTCGCGCCCGCGCGTCCCGACGAGGGCCGACAGCGCGCGCCCGGCAGAAATGAGCCACCAACCGGCGAGTACGCAAATGGCGGACAGAATCGCCATTCCGGCCGCCCCCGGGACGAATCCTGCGTAGAGCTCGCCCGCGGAAGAGACGGTCGCGAGCGCCGCGAACAGGATCGTGCACACGCCGACGAAGCTCATCGCCGTGGCCAAGCCGCCGAAGCTTTCCTTCTGGGTGTCCCCGAACTCGTAGCCTGCTTCGTGCGGCGGGTGCGAAGCCGGACCGGTCGGACGCGGGGGGACGCTCATCGCCTCTCGGAACGTAACGCGCGTTCGAGCAATCCGCGAAACACCTTCGCGCCGGGGCTTCGGCCCACCGCCGTGTTAATCCCTGTCCGGTCACCATGCAGTCCGGTTCCAAGTCCCCCCTCGCCCCATTTCACCCGGCCGTGGCTGCCTGGTTCCGCGACGCACTCGGGGAGCCGACTCGGGCCCAGGCACTCGGCTGGCCGCCCATTGCCCGCGGTGAAACGACCCTTTTGCTCGCGCCGACCGGATCGGGCAAGACACTCGCGGCGTTTCTCGTGGCGATCGATCGCCTCGTCCGTGGCCCCGCACCCGCCAAGCGCGAGCGTGCGCGCGTGCTCTACGTATCGCCGTTGAAAGCGCTCGCGGTCGACGTCGAGCGCAACCTTGCCGCGCCAATCGACGGCGTACGAGCTCAGGCCGAGCTCGCAGCCGACGCCATTTACGTCCCGACGCTGGACGTTCGAACCGGCGACACGACGGCGAAGGAGCGAGCCCGCATGGCGCGTGCGCCGGCGGACATCCTCATCACCACGCCGGAGTCGCTCTACCTCATGCTCACGTCCCGGGTCCGCGAAACTCTGGCGTCGATCGACACGCTCATCATCGACGAGATTCACGCGCTCGTGCCGACCAAGCGAGGGGCTCACCTCGCCCTCTCGATCGAACGACTCGAGTCGCTCCGTCCGGAAGGCGCGGCCCCGCTCCAGCGCATCGGGCTCAGCGCAACGCAGCGACCCCTCGACGAAGTGGCTCGGTTCCTCGGCGGCCTGAAGGACGGCGCTCCTCGCGCCGTCACGATCGTCGACGCCGGGGCACGCAAGGAAATGCGCTTGGTCGTCGAAGCTCCGTCGACGGAGAAGGCCAGCGTGTGGCCGGATCTTCACGCGCGCGTCGTCGAGCTCGTGCGCGCGCACCGTTCGACCATCGTGTTCGTCAACAGCCGGCGACTGGCCGAGCGCCTCGCCGCCGCGGTCAACGACCTGGCGGGAGACGAAATCGCACTCGCGCACCACGGGTCGCTCGCTCGGGAGAAGCGCGCGGGCATCGAGACTCGCCTCAAGCGCGGCGAGTTGCGGAGCATCGTGGCGACGTCCTCGCTCGAGCTCGGAATCGACATGGGCGCGGTCGATCTCGTCATCCAGGTCGAATCACCGCCGAGTGTCACGGCCGGGCTTCAGCGAGTCGGGCGCGCGTTCCACGGTGTCGGCGGCGTCCCTCAGGGAATTCTTCTGGCAAAGCACCGCCAGGACCTGGTCGCGTGTGCCGCGGCGGCTTCCAGCATGCGCTCCGGAGAAGTGGAGAACACGTTTTTCCCGAGGAACCCGCTCGATGTCCTGTCGCAACAGATCGTGGCGACGGCGTCGGTCGGCCCAGTCTCCGTGGACAGACTCTTTGGGCTGGTGCGCAGCGCGGCGCCGTTCGCCGATCTTCCTCGCGCGGCGTTCGAGAGCGTCCTCGACATGCTGAGCGGCCGGTACCCGTCGGACGAATTCGCCGAGCTACGACCGCGTATCACGTGGGATCGCGCGGCCGGGGCGATCGCAGGGCGGACCGGCAGTCACCGGCTCGCGGTCACGAACGGCGGGACAATTCCGGATCGAGGCCTGTTCGGTGTTTTCGCCGCGCCCGACGCGGCGTCTTCGTCCGTCGGCGCAGCGCCGACCGGAAGAAGGGTGGGCGAGCTCGACGAAGAAATGGTCTTCGAGCTGCGCGAAGGTGAAGTGTTTCTTCTGGGCGCGTCGTCGTGGCGTGCCGAGCGGATCACCCAAGACCGGGTGATCGTGTCGCCGGCGGCCGGCGAACCCGGCAAGATGCCTTTCTGGCACGGCGACCGGCCCGGTAGGGCGCGCTCGTTCGGCGCGCGAATCGGCGAGCTCGTTCGGCGCATCGCCGAGGGACGGGCCGACGCGGAGGAGCTCTGCTCGACCCACGCGATGACGCTTCCCGCCGCGACCGCGCTCGTGGCCTACGTGCGAGAGCAGGTGGAGGCGACCGGGGAGGTACCGAGCGACCGGGCGATCGTCATCGAACGATTCGTGGACGAAGTGGGCGACTGGCGGGTGGTCGTCTTGTGCCCGTTCGGCACGCGCGTCCTCGCGCCGTGGGCGATCGCCGTGGCCGCGGGCTTGCGCAAGGCCTACGTCGACGTCGACCTGCACTACACCGACGACGGGATGGCTTTTCGCATCCCAGCTTGCGAGACGCCGCCCCCGACCGAACTCTTTCTGCCGCCCGCCGACGCAGTCGAGCGCATCGTCACCGAGGCGCTCGACGGCACCGCGCTCTTCGCGGCGCGCTTTCGCGAGTGCGCCGCGCGTGCGCTGCTTCTCCCGCGTCGCGACCCGCGACGCAGGACGCCGCTCTGGGCACAGCGCAAGCGCGCGAGCGACCTTCTCGCCGTCGCATCTCGGTACCCGACGTTTCCAATCGTGCTCGAAGCGTATCGGGAGTGTTTGCGCGACGCCTTCGATCTTCCCGGCCTGGTGGGGCTCCTGCGCGACGTCGAGTCTCGCCGCGTGCGCGTGACGGCCGTCGACGGCCGGAGACCCTCGCCCTTTGCAGCCAGTGTGCTCTTCATGTTCGTCGCGAACTTCATCTACGAAGCCGATGCGCCGCCGGCGGAGCGCCGCGCACAGGCGCTGACGATCGACTTCGAGCGATTGCGCGAACTTTTGGGCGAAGGTGAACTTCGGACCCTGCTCGACGCGGACGCCATTCGCGAGCACGAAGCTGGGCTACAGCACCTGACTCGCCCGGCGACGAACATCGATGCGGTCCACGACATGCTTCTGTCGATCGGCGACCTCTCCTTCCCCGAGCTGGCCGCCCGCTGCACGGCGGGCCAAGCCGAGACCTGGATTCAGTCGCTCGTTCGGGCCAAGCGCGCCATCTTCGTGCGCATCGCGGGCGAGCGGCGCGCCGCGGCCGTCGAGGACGCGGCCAAGTTGCGCGACGGCCTCGGCGTCGTGATTCCGCGGGGACTCCCGCCGGCTCTGCTCGAACCGTCCCCGGACCCTCTGCGCGAGATGGTCGCCCGTTTCGGTCGAACGCACGGGCCGTTCCTCGTCGGCGACGTGGCGCGCCGCTTCGGGGTCGACGTCGCGGCAATCGATCGCGAAACCGCACGGCTCGTTCGAGAACAGCGTTTCGTGGAGGGCGCATTCCTGCCAAACGGCACGCAGCACGAGCTCTGCGCCCGCGACGTCCTCGACGCGATTCGACGCAAATCATTGGCCAAGCTGCGGCGCACGATCGAGCCGGCTCCGCCGGCCGCGCTCTCCCGGCTCGTTCTCGCGTGGCAAGGGGTAACCCAGAAGCGCCGCGGACGCGACGCGCTCCGCGCAGTCATCGGAGAGCTCCAGGGCTGCCCTCTCGTCGCGTCGACGCTCGAGGACGAAATTCTCCGGGCGCGCGTCGATCCATTCCAGCCTTGGGAGCTCGACGCTCTCTGCGCGTCGGGCGAAGTCGTCTGGGCGGGGCTCGAACGACTGGGCGCGAACGACGGGCGCATCGCGCTCTACTTGGCCGATCGCGAGGCCCTCTTGGCCCGAGCGGGCAGCCCGGTGCCGGGGCCGGTGGCCGCGTCCGTGCGCGGCGTATTGGCTCGGCGCGGTGCGGTCTTCTTCGCAGACATCGTGAGAGAAGTGGGCGGCTTTCCAGCCGAAGTCTTCGAGACCCTCTGGCAGATGGTCTGGGCCGGCGAGGCCACCAACGACACGCTCGAGCCGCTCCGAAGTCGCCTGCGGCCTGCCGGACCTCGACCCCGACCCTCGAGAACCAAGCCATCGACCGCCCAGCGCGACCAAGCTCGCGGAGCCACGCGAGCGCGCGCGGGCCCGGCAGGGTCGGAGGGCCGCTGGTCGCTGCGCGCTTCGCGATGGGCCGCGCCCCCGAGCGAGACCGATCGATCGGCAGCGATGGCCCAGGCCCTGCTCGATCGCTACGGCATCGTCACTCGGGAAGCGGCACACGCCGAAGGAGTCGCGGGTGGGTTCGTCGGTATCTACGACGTCCTGAAGGCCCTCGAAGCACGGGGACGAGTTCGGCGCGGGTACTTCGTCGAAGGCCGCGGCGGCGCCCAGTTCGCGCTCCCAGGCGCCGACGAACGCCTCCGCGCGGTTCGCGAC
>JBAULD010000547.1:0-2321 GCA_049578005.1 Polyangiaceae bacterium | reverse complement strand
TGCATGTGCCTTTCGCACTTGCCACGCCAGCCGTCGTCGCGGCGTCGCGCGGGAACGCCGTCCCGGCGCTCTACGGCGTTTCGCCCCGAGCGTCCACCCGCCCTTCTCGCAGGGCCCGCAGCCAGTAGCTCGCTGCAGCGAAGATGCCCAAACAGGCTGCGAGGACGACGAGACCGTAGGCCTGGCGCAACCGAAACAGCGCGGCCGTCACGGCGGCAAATTGGAAGACCGTGGCGAGCTTGCCCGGGACGTTTGCGGACGGATGCGCCGCACGCCGCGCACGTGCGTGATGGCTCGTGGCCAGCCAAAGCACGAGCGGCAGTTCGCCCAGCTCGCGCGTGCTCAGCAGCAGCACTTCCAACGGCGAAAGACGACTCGAGAGCACGAGGGTGACGGCGACGGTGAGAACGAACAGCTTGTCGGTGACCGGGTCGACCGCCGCGCCGGTCGGGGTCACCTGCCCAAATCGACGCGCGTACCAACCGTCGAGGATGTCCGAGAGCCCCGCCGCGACCAAGATCGCCAACCCCGCCACCGGGCGCGCCGCCACGAATGGGAACCCCGCGGCCAGGGGCAAACGCGAAAGGCTGAGAAGGCCCGGCACTCGTACCAGGTCGCGAACTCGATAAACCCCCATGTGAGCCCGCGGCGGCGAAGACGAACGGCGCTACGTCGAGAGCGGCTTCACTCGCGCGATCGCCTCGAGCGGGATGCCTTCGACTCTGTCGGTCTTGAGTCGAATGTGATCCGAATCCTCGTCGTAGACGGACAATTCGCCGCGCAAGGTCTTCCCGTTCACGAGCTCGACTTCGACTTGCTGGCCGCTGTGATCGTACAGCCACCCAATGAAACGGCTCGGATTCATGGCCTTCGGCATGCGAGGCTTCTTACCGCCGCCGGGCGGTGGCGTCGAGCGAGTCTCCGTCGGCGTCGCGACGTTTCACCCAAACTTGGAGCCAATCCGTGCCTGCCCGCTCGGAATGCGATAGGTCGTAGCAGGGCGGGATATTGCCGCTGGTTCCGTGATACGCAATCACGACAGTCCCCCCGGGGGCGGAGCGGAGAGAACGGTCGACGCGCATCAAGTCGCGTGCGAACCGCGATTCGGTGAGCTCGACTCGATTGTCGATGCGCTCATGCCCGGCGAAGACGTTCTCGGCGAACGGGTTGAAGAAGTAAAAGGCATCGAACGAACGCCACGCTGCGAGCGTGACGTCGCCTGCGCGGAAGCGTGCATTCGCGACACGAAGCTTGGACCGTGCGCGACGCGCGACTTCCACCAGCTGCTTGCGTTGCTCGATTCCGACGAAATGAAGTTCCGGCGCGGCCGCGGCGGCGACGAGCGCGAACTTCCCGACGCCGGCGCCCACGTCGAGAACCCGACGTGCCCCGGCTTCTTGGAAAAGGGCGGCCGCGCGCCGGGCCACGGCAACCGGTGTCCAGAAGCGGCTCGAGAGCGCTCGGACGTCCGCGGGATAGATCGAATCGAACGAACGATCTTCCGAGCCCTGCAGGACGACGACGGAAGCCGCGGCGGAGCCCATTTCAACGACCATCGGCGCGCTCCTGAGCAACTCGACGCTGGCGGGACCGACCCGAGAATTTGTTGAAGAGGGAATAGCGGCAAGGCAGACCCGCGTCGGGCCGGCCGCGTCGGGCCGTACGCTGCGTTCGAGCGTGACACGACTCGAATGGTTAAACTAGGACGACATGATGAACTACCGCAAGAACAGCCCTGCCGCGCTCCGGTTTGCGGAGCGACGTCGACGGGAGGACGATGCCCCGAGGTTGTGCGACCAGGTCCCCGACCTCGTCAGCCTTCGGCTGGAGATCGAAGAGCGGTCCGGAGTCACGGCGACCAAGCACGTCCGGCGCGTCCTCATCGACCGCGCCCCGGCACTCTTCCTTGTGCCGTGCGGCGATTCGCGGTGTGCCGACGGCGAGCACGACATCACGGCGACTGTGATGCGCGCTCTTCGTGCACACGAGAAAGAGTTTCACGGCAACGACGAATGCATGGGGTCTCTCGGGTTGAGCTCGTGCGCGCGCGTGCTGCACTTCGATGCACTCGCCGAATATCGCGGGTAGGGAGCGAACGGTACGCAACCGCCGGAACCGCCGGGGCATCGTACGACGCTGGTGGAAACGCTACTTCGGGCGCTCTCGCGTCCGTCGAACTAACCTCCGGACCCTGTAGCTGCGGGAGGCTCGATGTTGACGCAGGTACGCGCGTTCGTCTCCGACAAGAAGAGAATGAGCAGGATCACCGAGGGCCTGGGTGGGCTCCTCGCCCGCGCCGAAGACGCCGGGATGTTCGAGCG
>JBAULD010000546.1:0-4812 GCA_049578005.1 Polyangiaceae bacterium | reverse complement strand
ATGTAGACCTCGGTCACGCGGGTCATGTGGTCACGCTCGATCGCAATCGGCCCAGAGGCTCGCTCGATGTTCGCGTACGCACTGAGGGCAATCGCCTTGGCGTCGTCCGTGACCCGAGCAGGGAGCTGCCCGAGCGCACTCACGTCGGGAACCTCTCGCTCATCGTAATATGTAACCACGTAATATGCCTGACCATTATTGGGATCGATCCACACACTGGGCGTATTGATGTTTCCGAGGGTTGCGTCCAGGGTCGCTTGGGCCGCTTGACGCGCGGTAACCCCGACGAATCCGGCCTGCTCCCGGATCGTGTCGATGTGGATCTCCGGATAATCCGTCTGAAGCTGCACGCGAATATCGCGCACCCCTCCCACCGAACGAGCGACCGCAGCGATAGCGCGGGCGTGGTCCTCCAAAGCCGCGAGGTTGTCGCTCTCGACCTCGATGGCAATGGGCGCGACGTAGCCGTTCGAGAACACGCTGGCGACCAGTCCGCCCGGCCACTGAAGGAACTCGACCCCCGGAAAGTGCTCCACGAGCAGTCGCCGCATCATGTCGGCGATTTGCCGCTGTGTGTGCTCGCGCTTTTCGGGCCCCACGAGGGCGACCCGAATGAAGCCCATGTGCGGCCCGTCGTTTGGGCTGGTCATCGCGCTCCGTGCATTCTCCGGCGATCCTTCGTTCGTCAGAACAAGCTCGATCTCTCCCTTGGGGAGCTCTCGGGCGAGCATTTTGCCCATCGCCTGGACCTGTCGCGAGGCTTCGTCGAGCGAGATCCCAGGCGAGAATCGCACGTAGACTCGCTCCATCGACTCGTCGATCTCCGGGAAGAACGTGCTCGGCAGGTGCGTGGCGGCCCAGCCGGATCCCACCGTCAGCGTGACGCAGGCCACGATGATCCACACACGCGCCCCGAGCGCGCGCCGCAATAGGCTGGAATAGCCCTCGGCGAGACGCTCGATGCGATCGCCCAGCCTTTTCGAGAACCCACGAGGTTCGCGTTCCGACAGCAGGAAACGACAAGCGACCGGCGTTACGAACATGCTGATGAAATATGACGCCACCATCGCCACCGCGACGGTCAGCGCGAGGGGTGCGAAGAGCTTCTTGGCGAGTCCCGCGAGCAAGAGAACCGGCAGAAGAACCGCGATCGTGGTGAGGGTCGAGGCGAGGACGGGAAGCGCCACCGCGTTCGTACCCTCGAGCGAAGCGCGGAAACGACTCATCCCCTGCCTCTGGTGCCGATGGATGGATTCGAGGACCACGACCGCGTCGTCGACCAGTCGTCCCATGGCCAGCGTCAAGCCGCCAAGCGTGAACGAATTGAGCGTCTGTCCTGCACCGTAAAGGACGATGAGCGTGACCGCAAACGACAGCGGGATGGCCACCGCTACGATGAGCGTCCCCCGGAGGCTTTGCAAGAAGAGCAAAATCACGAGCGAGATGAGCACAAGGGCCTGCAGGACTTCGCGCTTCAAACCGGAATAGGACGTCTTGACGAAGGTGGATTCGTCGAAAACAGGCTTGACCACCATGCCCGCCGGCAAATTTTGGAGGCCCTGAACGACCTTCTTAACGGCCGCGACGATTCGGAGCGTGTTGCCGCCCGGGATGCGGAGGACGTTCAAATAAACAGCATTTTCGCCGTTCACGGAGACGGTCTGCGTGGGGGCTGCGCCGCCGTCTTCGACGTGCGCGACGTCTCGAATAAAGACCGGTCGCCCGGAGACCAACTTCACGAGGGCGTCGCCGATCTGGGCGACGCGCTTTGGGACCGCGTCGGTGTAAACGTTGGCGTCGAACGTCGGAGCGATGAACTCACCGGACGGGAGCAGTGCGTTGGATTGTGCCACTGCGGCTGCGATATCTTCCGCGGTCACGCCTCGAGATTGGGCCTCCGCGCGATGCACGACGACGTTGATTTGCCGCTGCCGCCCGCCGTTGAGCGAGGCGCTCGCCACGCCCGGAATGCCCTCGAGCAGTGGCTCGATGTTGTTGAGTGCGTAGTCGTACAGCTGAGGCCCGGTCAGTCCGCCGCCCGAGACGGTCACCTGGACCACGGGCGCGTTGGTAGGATCGAATTGCAGCACGAAAGGCGGAATGACGCCGAGTGATTTGGGCACTGCCGACATCGCGAACTGGACCTGCTGTTGCACCAGGGTCTGCGCGGAGTTGAGGTCCGTGCCCCACTGCATCCAGACATAGGCAATGCTCAGGTTGTTGCGAGACTCGCTCTGCACGTGTTCGACGCCCGGCGTCGCGCTCACGTATTTTTCGATGCGCCACGTGAGAGTCTTCTCGACGTCCTTTGCAGCGAGTCCCGGCGCGAGCGTGCCCACCACGAGAACGGGTGGCGTGAGATCCGGGAAAGTATCGATTGCCATGCGCGGCGTTACGACCAAGGCAAAGACTATCGCCGCGATCGACAGCATGAGACTCGCGAGCGGGTTACGCAGAGACAAACCCGTCACAGCGGCCTGCCGAACCCTCCCCCGCGCGCCGGGGCTCCTGCATCTCCAGCCGGCTCGGAGGTCGATGTTTCGAGGGTTGCCCGGACGGGATCTCCATCCGTGAGCACCTCGCGTCCTTCGGTAACGACCTCCGCGTGCTCGGGGAAACCTTTGGGATCTAAGTAGAGGCGTCCGCCGTGTTCGCCGAGGACAGGAACATCGACCGCGTGCGCGACGCCGCCTGGGACGATGAAGAGTTTGGCCTTGCCCTCGTGTTGGGTGGCCGCATAAAGCGGTATCTCCGCTGCGGGGACTCGCGGACCGACGTCGATCCGGACGATGGCCGTCGTTCCCGTCGGGTACTCGCGGCGGGGGTCCGGCACGTCGACTTCGAAATGAACGGTCCGGGTATTCGGGTCGGCTTTCGGGGCACGCCGCGATACGACCGCATCGACCCGGTCTCCCGTCGCGAGCATGACGACTTCAACCGGCGCCGATGGGGCGACAGCGCTGAAATCCTTCTCGGGAGCGTCGACCGTCACTCGTACGGTGCTCCGATCGACGATCGAGACGATGGCGGTCCCGGGGCGTACAAACGCTCCCGGGTCCACCGTGCGGATCGCGACTTCGCCGGCGAACGGCGCTTTCAGCACGCAATCGCGAACATCGAGGGAAGCGGCGAAGGCCGTCGCCCTTGTTTCGAGCCACCGCGCCCTCTCCGAAGAACTCTGCGCGCTCTTCTGCTCCGCCTCGTTCGGTGAGACGAAGCCGCCCGCAAGCATCGAGGAAACGCGTGCAGACTCGTCCGCAAGCGCATTCCGGCGTGCGTCTACCGAGCGAGCTTGCATCTCGGCGGCCCGGCTCGCCGCGCTAGGCGAGGCGCAGTCGAGCGTGGCAAGCACCTGACCTTGATTCACGGAGTCCCCGGGACGAACCAGAACCGACTGCACGTACGCCGAGACATACTGGGGGCCGATGCTCGCCTCGATCCACGATTCGACGGATCCAACGTACGCACGGCTGTCCCGGTACGACGCCATACGCGCCGTCGCGACGGTTACCGGACGTGGCGCGGCGCCCATCGGCGTTTGATTCACGCTGCCATCGGCACGTCGGACGAGGAGCCCACCGATGAGCAAAAGCACAGCCGTTGCACCGGCGATGACGAAAAGCTCCCGGCGATTCCTATCTTCGCGCTTGACCGAGACCGGTGGCACGCGCTCGCTGCGGATAGTCGCCTCGCCTGCTCCTCCGGTCGTTTCCGATGAGACCGGCAACGCCTCTCTCTCGTTGCCGCTCATCGCGCGGCTCGTGCTGGGTGCATGTGGCGAGGAAGGTCAACGCCGAATGAGGAATTGGCGGTAGCCACCGAATCACTCCTCCAACCAGGAATTGACCAGGCGCTCATCGAGGCGGGGTTTCAGAAGCACGAACAATGCCGGTAGGGCTCCCGGCCTAAGCTTAGGTGCGCGTCGCTCGAAGGGACGGGCGATTGAAATGCGCAGGGCTCACGAGCACTCGGTACGACGACTCGCAGCGGAAGCCGCGAGAAGCCTCAGCACAGCCTGGTTCAAATATATTCGCAAAGTGCCAAAGATGTCGCAACAGTCAAAAGCGGAGAACGCGGTCAAACGCAAACGCTCGTGGCTGAGGGCGCCTTGTCCTGCCAGGATCTGCCGACGTCCGAGCCGCGGCCGGAAGAAGTCGCTTCCTCGGTGACTTCTTCGGTACCGCCACGTCCACTGCGTAAGGCGGCAGGCTCCCTCGGGGCGGGTGTCCTTCTCCCCTAGGTTCAATCATTCAATCGCTTGAGCTTGCGCGATCAGCGAATTGATGTGCAGACCGCGGATTGCCGTTGCTGTTCGTCGCTCGAACCGGCGGCGCAGCGGAAAACGCCGCGAGCGAGACACGGTCTATCTTTAGGGCGGAGCCGAAGGCATTGGCCGAACGAGCTCGGAGCTGCAGCGGCCGGAAATTCGGGTGGCACGAAGATCGCGCGGAATAGGTAGAGGTCACGCGTGCGCCCCCGCGAGCGGAGCGCTCGAATCGACTGCGCTCTCCGCGAGCGGGGTGTTCTTCGCAAAAAAGATGAACATCACGGGAACGAGAAAGAGCGACAAGATCGTCGAGGACGTAAGTCCGCCCACGACCGCCAGGGCCAGCGGCTGGTTGGCCTCTGACCCTCGTTCGAGCCCCATGGCCGTCGGAATCAATCCGATGACGGTCGCCAGGCTCGTCATCGCAATCGGCACGAACCTTGACCGCGCCGCGGCCACGACGGCCTTGACCTTGTCGACTCCTTCGTCGTTGAATCGGCGATTCGCGTCGTCGACGAGCAGAATGCCATTGGACACGGCGATCC